>JAFQGO010000156.1:0-4965 GCA_017398225.1 Oscillospiraceae bacterium
GCCCCTAACCTTGATCGTAGAGTTGCTGAGGTTCGTAGTGCCGTTCATATTCTTGAATGAAAATCCGCTACTGGAGCCAAAAGGACTGACATCTGTAATGGTAAGACCGGAAACGTTAGTCACGGAATCAGTCGTGTCAGAACCGCTGGTAATCACAACCAATCCCTGAGTTGCCATTGCTCCCTCTACGGTGGTGTTCTTAATGGTCGTGTCAGAGCCGGAAACGGTAAGACCGTAGGAAGCGCCGACGGACTGGTAAGTAACTCCCTCAATGGTAGTATTGTTACCATTAATAGTCGTAGTACCAACAGACTGAATGGTCATATCCTTAACTGTCAAAGTATCAGCGGTAACAGTAGCACCGTTGGAAGCAACGGTAGTGCTGTCGGCACCGTTACCGGCAAGCTCAATGTCAGAGGAACCATTCAACGCATCGGCAATGTTGTTTACGGATACCATATTGTCTGCAGTAGAGTTGATAGTAACACTGTCACCTGCAGTTATGTTTTCGAGAACTTCATTAAGCTGCTTTTCCGCTTCGGAAAGTACTGTGTAAACAACGGTAATGTTGCTCTTCTTTGCCTGAGAGAAAGGTGTAAAATGGTCAACACTGAAAGTTGCAACACCGGTAGCGGAATCATAGCTTGCCCAATTTGTTGACGGCATCATGCCATTTTGATATACCTTTACATCCTTTCTTCCTGCACCGATGGGAAGCTCAACCTTTATGTCGTTGTAGTTGTAATTTTTGTTTCCGGTAGCATTGACATAAGGATTGATGTAGTCTGCAACGCCATCTACATAGATTTCATAACCGTTTGCAATCTGGTTTTCTGTAAGCTGACCGCCATAATTGCTTTCAGCCTTCTTAACAGTGAGCTTTAAGTCTGAAACGGTGTCAGAGCTAAGCTGTGCGCCTGCCGGTACGGTAACCTTCATCGTGCCGTAAGGCATGTCTGCTGTGAGAACAACCTCTTCACCTAATTTACCGTTGTTGTTTACGATAGCAGCGCTTTCGTTTACCTCGTGATACTCAGAATCCTCGTCATACAGGTTATCAAAGCTGTCGCTCTCATATGTAAGCTGTGTTGCAAGAAGCTGAACGGTGAAGTCAGAGCCGATTGCCTTGTTCTGGTATTCGTTGCCTGCCTCTTCGCGCATCTTGAGAGCAAGAGTGACAGTAGCAGTTTCGTCTGCCAAAAGCTCTCCGCTTGCGTTGCCCGGCATACCTGCAAGAACCTCGGTAAGTGTGCCCACAGGCTCAATACCGTCAAGTGCGGTGCGGTCCGCAACCTGCTGTGCGGGATCTACGAAATAAACATCGATCACATCTGCAAGGTCGGAAACATCTCCGTTTGCAAGAATATGAAGCTGATACTTGAGAGCGAGAGTGCCTACGTTGCTAATCTTGATGTGGCGAACCTCGGTATATCCCGGCTCCCACAAATCATTATTGAAGATTGCGCCGGTTGAAGCATCTGTCCAGCCCGTTTCCGCGGTCGGGTCGTTTTTGCCCTCTGCCCAGTGCATCTCTACATCAAGAGTACCGGACTTGATGATGTTGTTTTTGCTCGTCACGGTGTCTGTAAACCATGCGAACGTTGCGCCCATAAGCATTGTAAAGCAGAGCAGCAGCGAGAGCATACTCATAAACAATGCTTTTTTTGTTGCCTTTGAATTTGTCATTTGTTTTTTTCACCTTTCTTTGTTTTGATTTTGGTTTATATACCCGACGGGTGTGGGCACTCGCCGTTATATACGTTTAATGTATGTGCATTCAGGTTGGTTTGGTATTGTATCTCATACAATACCAAAGGGATATCCCTTTGCGCAATTTTCAGTTCTTGAAAATTATATGCAACAATATTTTTGTTGCATATGCTATTATATATTAAAAACATTGTTATGTCAAGAAAAATTTAAGGGATGCCCGTTGTGCCGCTTTCGAGCGACCGGACAGCCCATTAATCCTCTTTGTTTTCTTACCAGGATTTGAGATAATCTTCCTGTTCGCGTGTAAGCTCGTCAATCTTTATTCCTTCGGCACGAAGCTTTTCGCTTGCAACAAGGCGGTCTATCTCTGCGGGAACCTCATACAGCGCGGGAGAAAGCTTTTCCGGAAGCGATGCAATCTGCTCCATCATAAGTGCCTGAACCGCAAAGCTTAAGTCCATAATCTCCGCCGGATGTCCGTTGCCTGCGGCAAGGTTTACAAGCCTTCCCTCTCCGAGAAGATTGAGGATTCTGCCATCCTTCATATAAAAACCTTCGATGTTCGGCTTGCGCGTCTCCACCTTTTCGGCAAGAGCATTTAGATCGACCTTGTTTATTTCACAGTCAAAATGCCCTGCGTTTGCAAGAAGCACTCCGTCGTGCATCTTCTCAAAATGGCGTCGCAGAATTATATCGCGGCAACCTGTAGTCGTGACAAAAATATCGCCGAGAGCCGATGCCTCGTCCATGCTCATAACAAGATATCCGTCGGCATATGCCTCAAGTGCACGGAACGGGTCTGCCTCACAGATTATTACATTTGCTCCAAGCCCCCTTGCACGAAGCGCAACACCGCGCCCGCAAAAACCGTAGCCGGCAACAACAACGCGCTTTCCCGCTATAAAGCAGTTTGTGGTATTCATAATCGCATCCCATACGGACTGCCCCGTGCCGTGGCGGTTGTCAAAAAGGTGCTTACACTTTGCATTGTTTACTGCAAACATCGGGAAATTAAGCTTCCCTGCGCGGTCTCTCGCGGCAAGGCGCGCCACACCCGTGGTCGTTTCCTCGCATCCGCCGATAAGGTTTTTCGCAAGCTCGGGCGCACGCTCGTGAAGAATCGACACAAAATCCCCGCCGTCATCAATTATAATATCGGGTACGCACGAAAGCGTTTTTGTAAGATGCTCTGTATACTCTTCTTCATTCACACCGTGAACAGCGAACGTCTCAACACCGAGAGACGCAAGGCCTGCGGCAACGTCATCCTGCGTGGAAAGCGGATTGCATCCCGTAGCACACACCCGTGCTCCGCCACGCGCGAGCGTAAGGGCAAGATACGCGGTCTTCGCCTCAAGGTGAATAGACATCGCGATTGTCTTCCCTTCAAACGGACGTTCCTTTTCAAAGCGGTCACCTATTGCAGAAAGCACCGGCATATACGACTTTACCCATTCAATTTTTCTCACACCCGACGGTGCAAGAGACATATCTTTTACTAAACTCATAAGAAACCTCCAAAAATCTTTATGCTATCTCCGCTTCCGGAAATATTTGTGCCGTTCCTGTCTCCGGCGGGGATAATAATTCTTTTCTCCTTGATATATTTTACACAAATTCAACCATTTTTGCAATAACTTTCTTCATTTCGTTCATTTATGTAAATTTTAAATTAATTTAACCAAAAGCTCTTTTCTAACATATTAAAATATGATATACTGTCTACTGTATATGTTATTCTCGCCTCCGGCGAGAATAACAACCGGCAATAACCCGAATTTACAATAGGAAATATTTTTTCTTGAAAGGAAATGTATATAAAATGGGTGTTATTTCAAAGCTTTTCGGAACAAAAAGTGAGCGCGAGATAAAAAAGCTTCTCCCGCTCGTCGATAAAACGGAAGCTCTTGCGGATGAGTTTTCCGCACTCTCCGACAGCGAGCTTTCCGCAAAAACAGAAGAATTTAAATCACGCCTCAATGCCGGAGAAGAGCTTGACTCGCTTCTCCCCGAGGCATTTGCAACCGTGCGCGAAGCGGCGAAGCGCGTGCTCGGTCTTTTTGCCTTCCGTGTCCAGCTCATCGGCGGCATCGTTCTCCATCAGGGCAGGATTGCCGAAATGAAAACCGGTGAAGGTAAAACGCTCGTTGCTATCTTCCCCGCATATCTCAACGCCCTCACCGGCCGTGGCGTGCATATCGTCACGGTAAACGACTATCTTGCAAAATACCAGGGTGAGCTTATGGGGCGTGTTTTCCGTTTTCTCGGAATGAGCGTTGGAATCATTGTTCACGGTCTTACGCACGAAGAACGCCGCGTAGCTCATTTTTCCGATATCACCTACGGAACAAACAACGAATTCGGCTTTGACTATCTGCGTGACAATATGGCGCTTTACAAAAATCAGATGGTCGGCCGCGATGAGCACGCGTTTGCAATCGTCGACGAGGTTGACTCTATCCTTATCGACGAGGCGCGCACCCCGCTTATCATCTCCGGTCAGGGTGAGAAGCCAACTTATATTTATCAGCAGGCAGATAAGTTTGCCGCATCGCTTCGTAAAATAGTTATCGCCTCTGTCGATGAAAAAGAGGATAATGACGATATCGACGGCGATTATATCGTTGACGAAAAGGCAAGAAGTGCAACGCTTACCGCCTCCGGCATCAAAAAGGCAGAGGAAGCCTTTAACCTTGAAAACCTTTCAGATCCGGAAAACGCAGAGCTTTTCCACCATATCAATCAGGCAATCCGCGCCCGCGGCGTTATGCAGCGCGATATTGACTACGTTGTCCGCGACGGCGAAATTATAATAGTAGACGAATTTACAGGCCGCCTTATGATTGGCAGACGTTATTCCGAAGGTCTCCATCAGGCTATTGAAGCAAAAGAGCGCGTTGATATCCAGAACGAGAGCAAAACGCTTGCCACCATCACCTTCCAGAACTACTTCCGGATGTATGACAAGCTCTCCGGTATGACCGGTACGGCTCTTACCGAAGCCGATGAGTTCGAAGCGATATACAGCCTTGACGTTATAGAAATCCCGACAAACAAGCCGATGATACGAAACGATATGACCGATGTGGTTTACAAAACAGAGGCGGGAAAATACCGTGCTGTTATCGCACAGATTCGCGAGTGTGCCGAACGCGGTCAGCCGGTGCTTGTCGGTACCGTTTCCATTGAAAAGAGCGAACTGGTTTCCTCTCTTCTCAAAAAAAGCGGAATACGCCACGTTGTCCTCAACGC
>JAFQGO010000157.1:0-6035 GCA_017398225.1 Oscillospiraceae bacterium
GCAATGGGCGGATATCCCATAGATGTTCACTCTCCTAAAAAGACGGATAAAGGAACGCTTCCGAAGCTCCGCTTAGGTACATGGTATTCCATTCCGTACAGATGCGTTGTAACAAACGAGGTGTCAAATCTTCTCGTTGCCGGCAGATGCATCAGCACAACCCATTTTGCCTGCGGTGCAACAAGAGTAACTCCGCCCCTCATGGCAATCAGCCAGGGCGTTGGAAGCGCGGCGGCAATCGCTGCAAAAACAGGAGAAGACGTCAAGGATATTTCCATCTCGCTTTTGCGCGAAACACTGATTCGCGACGGCGCTTTTCTTACGGAGTATAAAGAATAGTTTTTTCTGTAATATCACAACAAAAGCAATTCAGAACATACAAATCGGACTCGAAACAGTACATATGTACAGTTTTGAGTCCGATAAGTTTTACGTGTAAAGACAGGTTTTAATACCCATATTTCTCAAAATGAGGTTCGATTACAGTCTTGTTGTATTCAGCTCCGTTCGGATAGTTGGCGCTTTTAAAGATACCGGGTGTGTATCCTCTCTGCAGCATTATTTCAACAGTAGCACTGGTTATGTTCCACATTATATAATTCGAAGCAATCCCCGATGCCGCAGCAAAGCGTGCTTCGATTCCGTCAACCTCAAGCATTGCTTCCGCCGCAGGAGCACAGTTATCTATCGTGAGTGTTGCAAATTCATAAAGCTTCTTGCCCGATTCATGAACCGGATCCACCTGAGTTGCATACGCCATGCTGGTGAATGCAATAACCGTTACTCCGCGCTCGACCATTTCATACGCCAAATCGACAACTTCCTTCGTTCTTCCCGAAACCGAACTTACGACAAGAACATCGCCTTTTTTCAGAGTATCCTTGTGTTCCGCCTCTTTATACTCCTTATAATAAATCGGGCCGCCTCCGCGAGAGACGAGATCTGCCTCGATAGAATGACAAATTTCATTTAAAATAACTTTTCCTCCGGAAATAAGGCTGTTTGCCATAAGCTCTCCGGCCTGAATAATTTTATCTGTCTGCGTATCCCTGATTTTTGCAAACAGCTCGTCTACAGCTGCCTGATAACGTTCCATTAATGACATGATTTTTATCTCCTTCACAAAAGAAAACTATTATATTTTTTTCGAAAAGCTTCGAAATCCGATGTTATTATATCATTATTGATTGATTTGAAATGATACAGAATTGCCCCGATAACAGGCTCAAAAACAGTCCTTTTAATTTCACCGGTCATTCCCTCTTTTCTTATAACATCACAAAATTCGGAAAAGAGAATTCCATGGCTTTTCCACACGCTTCCGCATAAGGCAATCGGCAAGTCTTTCGGGGAACCTGCCTTAACCAGTGAAGCAAGCTGCTCTCCGAGGAGCCTGCCCGCGTTCTTTAAAATGTTTAATGCAATTTCATCGTGTGCGTTTGCCGCCTGCGTGACAAGCGGTGCGAAAGAGGCAATATATGTTACAGGGTTTATATCCATCTGATCATATATAGAAAGAACTGCCGAAGGAAAGTCTTCAATCGTTTTTCCCAGCTTCTGAGCAATAAGCTCACGAAGCCGGGTCTTTTTGCCTCGCCCCTCTTCGTCTTGTATCGCGGCGATGAAAGCCTCACGCGCAATCCAATATCCCGAGCCCTCATCGGCTATCAGCGAGCCGTAGCCTCCCGCTCTTTTCACTTCGCCGTTCAAGCTGCAAAAAAGCGTTGAGCCTGTACCCGCTATTGCAAGATATCCGTCACTGAAAATTCCTGCCGAAAGAAAACCGAGCTTGTCTTCTTCAATCAGAATTGCATTTTCAACTGTCGTAACTCTGCAAAGCTCATCGTATAATGCATCTTCATATATGCCCACCAGGGTGGAAATTGTTTTACCTTTTATTTCCAGCTTATCAACAAGCTCCCTGATATGTTTTTCCACTAACGGCGCAGAGGTTGACTCCGGGCGCATACTTCCGACCACACACTCTTTGATCGGATTGAAAAACTCATCGTATAATACGGCACGCACCTTCGTCCCGCCCGAATCTACAGCAAGATTTAATGACATACGTCTTTTCCTCCAATAAAACTCACATATAAAAAATATTATCTTTATACTCTTTAAATATTTTTTTGTTATGCTCATCTCCGCCATCAAGATTTGCACTCATAAATACCGGAGGGAAGCTTCCTTCTTTTGTCATTGCCTCCACCACCTCGATTATAAGTGCGTTGAGTATTGCCGCACCTACAACCGTTGACGTGGGACCTATGCGTTCGGGAAGCCCTTCGATTTCAATTGCCGCATCCCCGACGCATCCTTTATTATCAATAACAATATCACATACCTCAAACAGCCTCTTTTGCGAAGGGTGGCGCGAGGACACCGAGCCTGAGTATTCAAGGTTTGTTATGGCTATCGTGGACACTCCCATTTTTTGCGCCTCGATAGCCATCTCAACGGGAACATTGTTGCGCCCGGACACTGAATGGATAATAAGAACATCGTCTTTTTTTAATTTGTTGGCGGTAAGAATTATTTTTCCGAGTCCGTCAATTCTTTCCAGCTGACTTGTCATCGTTATCGGACGTGTGTTCAGCATAAAACCGGGAAAGAAAATCGGGTTTATAACGGCAAGTCCGCCTGTCCGATAAAAAACTTCTTCTGCAAGAATTCCGGCATGAGAGCATCCGAAGATATAAACGCTGTTTTTGTTTTCTAATGCAGTGCGTATAAGCCTTGCCGCACTTTTAAAAACATCGCGCTGTTCTTTCCATGCTTTTTCCATGGTTTCCTGCAAAACAGATATGTAATTATCCGCAAACATAATAATATTACCCTACTTTCGTATAATCCAATATTCTCTTGATGAGCACCGCAACCGGTGTGCGGCGTCGTTGCCACACACCGGAAAGAGCAAAGTGCAAAATTATTTTGCGAAGTCAATCACTCGCTTTAAAAGCACTGCAATTTCTGCTCTTGTTGTATAATCAAGAGGTGCGATGCGTCCGTTCTTTCCGTTGACAAGACCTGCACCGATGAGGGCAGAAACCGCTTCGCGGGCGTATGGCGCAACGGTGGGGTAGTCGGTGTATTGTGATAACACCTCATCCACCGCCATTTGGCGGTCCCCCTTCCCCTCAAGGGGAAGGCTCAGGCTCTGCAGTGCGCGGTAGACAATTACCATCATATCCTGACGGGTGATTGTGTTGCGAGGCGCAAACTTGTTATCACCAATACCGGAAACAATCCCGTTGTTGCGTGCTATCGCAAGCTCCTGCGCGAAATAGTCGCCGGCTGAAACGTCTGCGAAGTTTTCTGTATTGTCGCTTGTGAGGTTGAATGCACGGACGAGCAGAGACGCAAAGTCTGCGCGGGTTATGTTTGCAGATGGGGTAAAGGTACTTGCACTCGTGCCCTTTATTATTCCATCGTCTGCAAGTGTGTTTATTGCATCCTCTGCCCATGCGTGACTTCCGAGGTCGGTGAAGCGGAGAGCTCCATCTTCTGTGCCCGTGTTATCAGTGTTTCCTTCTGTTTCTCCGCTTTCACCGCCGTTGTCGGCCTGGTTATCCTCCGTTTCCGTATCCTCCGGCGTATCGGGTGTCGGTGTGGCTCCACCGCCTCCTCCGCCACCGCCGCCGGCGGCTCCTGCGTTTTCGGAGGATGTACCGGAATTATCTCCGGAGCTGTCTTCGGTCTTGTTCCCTGAGCCCGTCGTCGAGCCGTAAACGGTCACGGTGAAGCTTGTTGAACACTCTCTTCCCGATTCATCACGGGCTGTGATAAGGAATCCCGCCTCGCCTACCTGGCTTGAATCCGGTTTCCATGTGATAACACCTGTTTCAGCGTTTATGCTTGCGCCGCGCGGAAGGACCGTTCCTATGTACGTCACTTTCTCGCCGTCAGGGCTCTCGGCTCTCATCGTAACGCTCACCGTGCTTCCCGCCGAAGTTGTCACATCCTCCTGCTCCTCCATTTCCGGCGCGAGGTTTGACTCTGCCGAAAGCGGAATTGAGAACGTCTGCTTCGATTCAATATTATACACATATCCAAGGCTCATATCGCTTGTATCTTTATATCCATTGATAAGCGTTGTAAACCCGATACCGAGAACAATGTTCTCTCCGGATTTTTCGGCGGTTTCGATTTTATACGCACCGTTTTCCGTAGTGTTGTTATTGATATAGATGTATCTTCCCGGAAGCGCCCCTATCTCCTCATCGGTAAGCGCACTATCCATTTTTATTGTTATGAAGTTATCTTCCGTAAGCTCTTCTGTGAAGCTGACAACTTTTCCGGTATAACGTGCGGTTGCATACAAATCGCCAATCTGTCCGCCGTCATTAACGTACGAATATACGTTTTCGCCGCTTTCATTTACGGAATATACGCCCACAAATCCGCTGAAGCTAAAGCTTACATTATCATCCGTAAGAGTGTAGACAACATCGCTGTTTGTGGCATAGATAATGTAATCGCATCTTCCGGACTTAAGCTTTACACGAACAGCCTTTGCCGTATCATCCTTTGTTTCTCCGCCGGCGTTTGTAAGCGGGATACTTGTCATTGATTCTATATACTCTTCTCCGTTGTAAGGCTGAATAACAGAGGTGAAGAGTGTATCAAGACCGTTTACTCCCTTGTTATGGATGAACATATAATCCAGATACGGAATCATATTGTTCGCCTTTATTCTCGGCGGCTCACCGACCGCAAAGCCGACGCTTGACGGTGTCCACTCATTAAGTGCCGTAAATTTAAGATTCAATCCCTTTGAGTTCGACACCGATTTTCTGAAGTCCGTCTGCTTAAAGTTTACCGAGAAGCTTCCGCTCGCCGGACTCTCATCACGGCGCACGTTGCGAAGCCATGTATATCCGCGCGGATATTTGGTATCATAAGTCCATGCATCCTTCGTGTACGGGTCTTTACCGTATGTAACGTCCGCTCCCGCATATGTGCCTACATACTCTCCGTTTGCATCAACCTGTGCAGTCAATTCAAGCCCGTCCACCGTAACTCCGTCGGATGACTGCGTATGGAAGCTGTAAATATGCTCCTTGCCGCCGCGTACTCTGAAGAAATCAACCGTGTATGCATCCTTGGTGGAAGCCTCTACCGTAACAAGTGTTCTGCGGTAAATATCCGTTGCGGTATATACACTGCTGTCCTCGGCGTCAACAACCTTTACAATTCCGTCCGAGTCATAATGCAGCGCATCTGCCATATAGCTCCCAAGCTGCGCCTCTTCGTTCACTGTTACGGTGTTGTGTGAAAGCGTTGTTGCCACCCACTGCAGCCTGTTCGCATCGGTCCCTGTCGCCGCCGGATAGCCGAGATCAGGTGTGAAATTAAAGCCGTATGCGTTAATTCCCATCTGCAGCTTATCATAGTGTCCGTGTCCGCCTGACGTATCTCCGTACCAGAGCCACGTATCACGGCTGAAGTTTGAGTTTTCCTGTGTGTTTGAGCTTGCCACAGCTTTTCCGCCTGCAAGAACCGCAAGGCCGTATCCCGTAAGATTTCGGCTTCCGAGCGAAAGCTCGCCGTGCTCTTCAACCGCCGCCTTTATTCTGTCCTGAATATCCTCGGCATTCTTTTCGTAAATGTCGATATAGGTGTCCTCGAGGTCTCCGTCCTTTAAGAGATACACAACCTGTGCAAATGCCGGGTCTCCGATTCGTTCAAAGCCTCTTAAAGCCGCCGTTGCACTCGTTTCGTTTTCAAGCGAACCTGTTCTGTTATCGTCGCCGATCTGAAGCGTATATCCGCTTCCGACCGTCATATTAAGGATAGAGGTAAGCATCTTCTTGTACTTAACATTTTCATACAGGTTAAGTCCGTCGTATTTTCCGTAGCGGTGAAATGCTTCAGCCATATTAAGCGTTCTTGTAACCCAGAGAAGGTTATACTGTGCAGACCCTTCGTCTCCGAAGCCGTCGCGGTCAACCCGGTTTATAATTGTATTAAAGATATCTCCGCCTGAGCTTGCGGTATACACCGTCGCCGTTCTGTCCGGATATCCTACCACA
>JAFQGO010000158.1:0-4481 GCA_017398225.1 Oscillospiraceae bacterium
ATATGCACGTTTCTTGATGACCCGCTGTATCTTACGCGCAACGGAGTTTACGCCATAGGGATGCAGGATATTTCAAATGAGCGTGCGCTTAATATCCGCTCGACGCGCGTGAACAAGCGACTGCTTGAGGAGGATGACCTTAAGAATGCGCTGATGTGTGAATGGAACGGATATCTGATTCTGTGCACAGGCGGCAGGGCATACGTTGCGGATGCGGCGCAGAAGCAGTATCCGAGGAACGCCACAAACACGTTTGAATATGAGTGGTATTACTGGACGAACATTCCGGCAACGGCTTTGTATGAGGATGACGGAGAATTATTTTTCGGAACGGAGGACGGCAGGCTTTGTAAGTTCAACACGGACCTTGATAAGGAAAGCGGTGAGGCTTATTCCGATGACGGTAAGGCGATAGTGGCTGAATGGACGACAAACCTCGCCGACGACGGAAACTTTATGCAGGAAAAGACTCTTGTGAAAACAGGATCGGGAGTGTTGCTGAAGTCAAAACCGAACGCGGCAGTTACCGTGATTGTCCGCACCGACCGCGAGAACGATAAAACCGTTGCCGAAAGAAAAGGAGCACGAAGTGATGACAATGCAACAGGATACTGCGTTGTTCCGTTCAATACGCGAATCAAAAAATACGGAGCTATTCAGATAATCTGCCGCAATGACAAGGTGAATAATTCTTTTGGAATAGGCGGAATAATAAGACGGTTTTTCTACGGAAAAATAAAAAAATGATTTGATTTGGAGGAAGTTAAATGAACACAAATACTTTTATAAACAACAAACAAAAAAAGGCAACCGGGGTTATTTATCAGACCCCGGACGGGAAAAATGCACAGGGATATATAATTGACGGCAAGACCTATAAGGATGAAAACGGCACCACACGTGTTGATATCGGCTCGACAGTACCTACGGCAGGCGGAACATTTACGCTTACAGGGGCCGGCGGCGTGAAAACTCCATCAAGCGTTGCAGATGATCTCAATGCCGCATATAAGCAGAGCGCAGGGCATCTGGGTGCGGCGTACAATGCGAAGAAAAACGCGATAAATGCCGCAACCTCCCGCCAACTTGACCATATAAACGATAAGAAAAAGGATGCATATGCACAATATGAGAATGCAAACCGTTTGGCATATCAGGCGTATGTGAATGCATCTAATCCCTACGGAGCCGCGGCGGAACAGCGTGCAAAAATAGGACTTGCAAACTCAGGGTATGCCGAAACCTCGAAAATGAAGCTTGCCAATACATATCAGCAGGCATTGGGGCAGAATCTGCTTTCGCACAACACATATCTGCAGGAGCTTGACAACGCATATCGTGATGCGAGATATAACGGCGATATTGAGCTTGCAAATGCCATTGCGGATTATGAGCAGCTTGTTTACAGACACGGTATTGACGCGGCAGAGGCGATTGCGGCTCAGAATAACCTTGCCTACAATGCGGGAATAAATGCAAACAACCAATTCTGGCAAAGGCAGAAGTATGAGCGTGAGTGGAATGCCGAGGAACAGGAAAGAATACGGGAGTGGAAAAAGGAGCTTTGGAACCGGGCTTATAAGCTGGCAAGTAAAGGATTTTCCAATCAGCAAATTGCAGATACGCTGGGCGTAAGTCTTAACGACTTATACAGTGTAATGAGAGGATGGTAAGTGTTATGGCATGGTGTATGATATCAACGCTTATCGGCGCGATAATATTCGGTGCCGGAATGGCTTTTGAAAAATTCCTTTCCGCAGATGCGGCGGAGCCGGAAACAGAGGGAAATCAGGAGAAGCTCCCGGAAAAAGAGGATATGAAGCTTTTCGGACAGTGGAAAAATCTTTTGGATTATGACGGAACAAGACAGGAGGCAGATTATGATGACAGGTAAAAGACCGGAGGAGGTCTGGCAGGAATATCAGAAAGGAGTTTCGTACACCACCGGAATTGATTTGTACGAAACAGTGAAGAAGAACGAAAACTTTTTCATAGGAAAGCAGTGGGAGGGGGTTAATGCACCGGACATTGCAAAGCCGGTTATAAACGTGCTGCGGCGTGTTGTCAATTACTTCATCTCAATGATAGTCGCCGATGATATAGGCATAGCCTTCACACCGTTTATTGCTACTGAGAAGCGCAGGAAAAATGCTGAGATATGGTCACGCGAGGTGGAAAAGGTTATAGAGCTTGCGTCAATAAAGGAAAAATCCCGTGATGTGATACGTAATGCCGCAGTTGACGGCGACGGTATATTGTATTTTTATTTCGATCCGACGGTAGAAACCGGGCAACTTATGCCCGGCGGGATAAACTGCGAGATTGTGGAAAATACAAATCTGTTTTTTGGAAATCCGCATATGAACGACCTTCAGAAACAACCGTACATAATAATAGCATTACGGAAAAACATTCATGCTGTCCGCGAAGAGGCGATAGAGCACGGAATGAGCAGAAGCGAGGCAATGGAAATACTTCCGGACAGTGAATATGAATCCTATAATATCAGCAGAAACAATGACGGAAGCGAGCTTGCAACCGTGCTCGTCAGATTCTGGCGCGAAAACGGAACGGTACATGCGATGAAAACGACGCGCGACAAGATTATACGCGCGGCGTGGGATACGCAGTATCACCGGTATCCCATGGCGATTATGCAGTGGGAAAAGGTGAAAAATTCATATCACGGAGTGGCAGCGATAACGGGTTTAATTCCCAACCAGATAAGCATAAATCAGCTGTTTGCCATGGCAATCCACTCGGCAAAGGCAAATGCATTCCCCAAGACGATATATGATGCTACAAAAATATCAGCGTGGACAAATAAGGTCGGGCAGGCGATTGGCGTTGTGGGAAATCCGAATGAGGCAGTTGCCTCAAGCTTCCGCGGTGCGGATATGTCTGTGCAGGTGATGCAGCTGATAGAAAAGATGATACAGTACACGCTTGAGTTTATGGGAGCATCGGACGCGGCGCTCGGAAACATCAACCTGCAGAACACATCTGCGATAATAGCAACACAGAAGGCATCTGCTATGCCGCTTGAATTACAAAAGCTTGCATATAACCGGTTTACGGAGGATTATGTGAGGACGCTTGTGGATATGATCAGCGTGGATTACGGTCTGCGTGAGGTTCAGAGCGGAGAAGACGGAGATGCGAAGGCAGAGTATTTCAATTTTTCGGAGGAAAGCGCAGTTGAGCTGAGCCTGAAGGTGGATATCGGATCAGCGGCATACTGGAGCGAGCTTATGCAGGTACAGACGATGGATAACCTTTTCACAAAAGGAGTTATATCGGATGTTATCACATATCTTGAAGGAATACCTGAGCAATATTTGCGGAACAAGAGCAGGATAATTGCAAAGCTTAAGAGCGAGCGGGAAATGACACAGATGCAACCACCGCAGATGCCGCCGATCGGAACATCAATGCCAGGGATCGGATACCCTATGTAGAATTGGTCAAAGGGGTTCTCTTGTGAACCCCTTTGAAAAGGGATTTACAAAAAACAAAAAATAATATACAATAAAGGATGTGAATAAATGGCAAATAAAACCAATTGGTTATGGGCTTTGCGTGATAAGGACAAGGCTATGAAAACTATGGGTCTTTCTCCGGTAAAGAAAGAGCGAGCAACACCGTTGCCAACAGTTGAAAATAGCCAAAAGACGAGCAAACAATCCACTGCACCAATCATAAAAGAGCCGAAGCGCGAGAAGCTCACATGGTCAGACGATGATTCTCGTGACGGATGGAACGACCGACTGTTCCTGGAAGGCTTCTACGAAGTAGATAGTACCGTAAATGATTGGGAACGCGAAAAGCGGATGTCACAGGTAGAGCGATCGCTTAAGGAAATAGAGAAGCGAAAACGTAAGTCAGAAAACCCGCCCGGAGTCATTCTGAGCGGAGGGCAACGCCCGAACCCGAACGCAGTGAGAGCGCCGTTTGGGCGGGGTCTCACCGGGCAAAGCGGAACATTCACCAGATTGCCCGGAACCCCCAACGCTCCCATGCAAATCACAAAACTTCCGTACTACGGCGGCAGATACCCGGCGTATACAAATTATGCAAACGCGGCAAATAAGAACACCGCTGCATCAAAGTCCGGAGATACAACAAGACCACCCACAAAAGAAGAAATGCAAGCTGCTTATGCAGATATGCAAAAAGGCTTTTCGGGGCAAAATGCATTACAACACATAACTGATGCTGCAGAGTACGTTACAAACGCTGCAACACCTCAAAACAATACGCAGAGAAAAACTCAGACCGCAACAACTACGGTCAAGGCACAACCCCAATCCCGTGATGCGCGTGTTCGTGAGAATTACAGAGCACGGCAGCAGGCAGAGGCGGATGCACGGTATGAGGATTTTGATATTGAAGCGGCAGAGGAAAAGCTGCGCGATAATGCTTACTGGACTGACCGTTTGCTCGAAAGCCGCAAACAAGGCTACGGCTTTGCAGGGGATGAG
>JAFQGO010000159.1:0-6322 GCA_017398225.1 Oscillospiraceae bacterium
CCCCAAGGACTTCACGCTCATTCGTTGCGACACAGTTTTGTGTCTTTGCTGATTTCCAACGGTCTTGATGTTGTAAACGTTGCTTCACTTGCGGGCGATACCATAGAAATCATAAGCAAGCATTATGCTCATAGTTTTGCGGAACGTAGAGCAGCCGCAATGGATATTGTCGGCAACTCGTTTGCACAACTCGAAAACCACCCGAATTATTTGAAAATTCAATAAATTTTCAAATATATTAAACACCGCCTTTATTCTCAAAGGATAAAGGCGGTGTTTTTGTAGTCAAACTCGTAGTCAAAAAGTTATAAAAAGTGGCTGAAAATTAGTCTACACTACTAAAAGCCACCAAAAGCAAAAATGCCACAAAGCCTTATATTGCAAGACTTTGCGACATTTTACTAAAAGTTACTAAACCTTAATTTCTATTCCCACTCTATCGTCCCAACAGGCTTCGGGGTGAGGTCTAAAAGTACGCGATTTATCCCTTCCACTTCGCTTGTTATGCGCTCTGTGATTTTATGCAAAACAGCGTAGGGGATTTCCTCAATTGTTGCGCTCATTGCATCTGTTGTGTTGATAGCACGGATTATTGCAGGCCATCCTTCGTAACGCTTGTCGTTGCGCACGCCTACGCTCTTGAAATCCGGAACTGCGATGAAATACTGCCATACCTTTTCTGCAAGACCGCAGTTGTCAAACTCTTCGCGGAGGATTGCATCAGCCTCACGAAGGGCATGGAGACGGTCACGCGTGATTGCACCGAGGCAACGCACACCGAGTCCCGGTCCCGGGAACGGCTGACGGTATACCATACCATGCGGAAGACCGAGCGCCTCACCGACAACGCGGACCTCATCCTTAAAAAGAAGCTTTACCGGCTCGACAAGCTCCATAGCCATATCTTCGGGAAGGCCGCCGACGTTGTGATGTGCTTTTACGCCGTCTGACTCCAAAATATCGGGATATATCGTTCCCTGAGCGAGGAAGTCAATTCCTTCAAGCTTTGCTGCTTCTTCGTCAAAAACCTTAATGAACTCGCCGCCGATTATCTTGCGCTTGCGCTCCGGCTCTGCAACATCTTTAAGAAGATCGAGGAAGCGGTCTGTTGCATCTACATAAATAAGGTTTGCATCAAGCTCCTTACCGAAAACCTCAATAACCTGTTCGCTCTCGCCCTTGCGCATAAGGCCGTGGTTTACGTGAACGCAGACAAGCTGTTTGCCGATTGCCCTGATGAGAAGAGCGGCAACAACCGACGAATCAACGCCGCCGGAAAGCGCGAGGAGAACCTTTTTATCTCCTACCTGCTCACGGATTTCCTTTACCTGCTCTGCGATAAACGCATCTGCAAGCGCTTTTGTGGTTATACGTTCCATCGTTTCGGGGCGTACATTGTTCTGCATAAATTTGTCCTCCATTTATCTCAAGTAAAATTTAACTAATCAAACAGCGGGGTTGAGAAGTATCTCTCTGCAGTATCGGGAAGCACGGTAACAACCGTTTTACCGGGGCCGAGCACCTTTGCGAGCTTAATCGCCGCAGCAACGTTTGTGCCGCTGGATATTCCGCACATAATTCCTTCTTTTGAAGCAAGCTCCTTTGAAACGTGGATTGCTTCTTCATCCTTTACAATGCAGATATCATCATATATATTGCAATTTAAAATTTCCGGAATAAGCCCGTCACCTATTCCCATTTGAACGTGGGTTCCTATAGAGCCGCCGGAAAGAATTGCCGCGTGCTCCGGCTCTACTGCCCATATCGTCATATCAGGATTTTTTTCGCGGAGTGCATCGCCAATACCGGTAATCGTTCCGCCGGTGCCTATTCCCGAGCAAAAACCGTGAATGGGGCCGTCAACCTGAGCGAGAATCTCCTGTGCCGTCTGCGAACGCTGAATCTCCGGATTTGCGGGATTTTCAAACTGCTGCGGAACAAACACATCAGGGTTTTCATCGCGAAGGCGCAGTGCGAGATTCAAGCACTCTTCTATGCAATCGCCGATGTTTCCGGCATCATGGACGAGGATAACCTCAGCACCGTAATGCTCAACAAGCTTGCGGCGCTCCTCGCTGACGGAATCCGGCATAATGATTTTCGTTTTATATCCACGCACCGCACCGACAAGAGCAAGGCCTATGCCCTGGTTACCGCTTGTCGGCTCCACGATGATTGTGTTTTCATTTATAAGACCGCGCGCTTCCGCGTCACGAATCATATTATATGCAGTTCTTGTTTTTATAGACCCGCCAACGTTAAGTCCTTCAAATTTCACAAGGATTTCTGCGCTGTCAGGCTGCGTTATGCGCGAAAGGCGGACAATGGGCGTGTTGCCTATCGCATCAAGAATATTATTGCAAATCATTGAACCATTCCTTTTTTTATCTTACAGATTATTATATTCCAAAACAGCACGAAAATCAACATTTTTTTCACATAAAATGGAAATAGCGAGCCTGCCTTTTTTTGTGCGGGCTGTACAAAGGGCAAATAACGCTTGCTTTTTGCGTCAAGCTATTTTATAATATAAGTAAATTTTACACATTTTTACAATGCATCGGAGAGGAGTGGACATATGATCTTTGAGCTGTCGCTTTCAGAGCTTCTTCTCGGTGCGTTTTTCTGCTCCTCCGCAACGGTTCTCACCATCTTTTTCGCCGGAAAACTTGTTCGTCGGCGAAAAAGAACAAAACCGGGCGAAAGCCAAGCTGCCGGGGAGGCGAGAGATGTGCTTGTGGGCACGCTCCGCAACCGGCTTCAGCTTGAAACGTGCATAGACAGTAGATTTTATCATATTCCTGCCGCGCGGCTCTCTCAAAAGGATTTCCCGGTTCACTACGTTGCGATATACCGGTCAAATCACAAGTTCGGGCATGACGCCGGAATAAGCATTTACGGCAAGGTCAGCAGGTGCAGCCTTGTTCCGAGATGCGAAATAAAGGAAATCCCCAAAAGCTCACAGGAGATGTACTACCGCTTTGATATCGAAGAATGGAAAACGCTCGCATCACCAATTGCGCCGGGTGAGAATGATTTTGTAAATATAATGACAACTCGCTATCTTTTAGAAAACAGCCGGAATACGGCAGAGCTTATGCTTTCCTCCCGCAAAGAGCAGATGCTTTACCGGAAAATAGAATTATGTATCTCGGGAAAAGACGATACATACAAGATCTCTTACGAAGATGCAGATATTTTACTTGATGGCGGAAGAATATCCGTAAACCGGGCAGGGACGGAGCTATACGCCTGCACCTACGCCGACTTCACCAAACACCCTTCGGCGTTTTTCAAGAAGATAAAAGAAAACGGGGAAGAACAAAAAGAAAAGGAACAGTTATTCATATGAACGGAACAATGTGCGAATTCTGCCTGAATTACGAATACGACGAAGAATACGGCGACTACTTCTGCCTTATTGATATGGACGAGGACGATGCCGGAAGGTTTGATTTTTACTCAAAGCGCGGATGCCCTTACTATCATCCCGGCGATGAGTATACCATCGTCCGCAAACAAAACTGAGGCAGGGGAGGAGACTCTTTTATGGAAAAAGCTTGCTTTATCTGCCCTGTCTGCGGAGCAGAGCTTTGGCGCGACACCAAAGCTTACCGTTGCGAAAGCGGCCACTGCTTTGACATTGCAAAAAAAGGATATGTGAACCTTCTTATGTCGCAAAGCTCTTCTCAGCACGGCGACAGCAAGGAAATGATCGCTTCGCGTGCGGAATTTTTAAACCGCGGGTTTTATGACAAGCTCTCCGCAGAAATAAGCGATTGCGTTATAAAATATTCCCCACAGGAAACAAGGGTGCTTGATGCCGGGTGCGGCGAATGCAAATACACCTTTGACGTTTTGAAAAGCCTTTCGGAGGCAGGAAGGTGCCCCGAGGTTATCGGAATTGACATTTCAAAAGAAGCGCTTGCCTTTTCACGCCGCCGCGGAAGCGGGCTTTCCCTTGCCGTCGCAAGCACGGCAGAGCTTCCGGTGGCAAGCGGAAGCGTGGATGTTCTGATAAACATCTTTGCGCCTTTTTCGCCGGGCGAATTTTCACGGGTTATAAAGAACAACGGCGTAATAATCCGTGCCTATCCGCTTGCACGGCATTTATGGGAGCTTAAAGAACTTATTTATGACAAACCGTACGAAAACCCCGCACTTGCCCCGGAGAAAGGACTTATCCTCTGTGAGGAGCGGAAGCTTAAATACAAATTCGAGCTTGAAAGCGCAAAAGATATCTTCTCGTTATTTGAAATGACGCCTTATTTCCACCGCACATCTGCGCACGACAAGGAAAAGCTTTCAAAATACAACCACCTTTTCTGCTCTGCGGAATTCGGCATTGCAATATATAAAAAACCTGAATAGTATAAGGGCTCCCTCCGGGAGGGAGCTGTCGAGCAGTGCGAGACTGAGGGAGAGCGACGCAATGTTGCGGCTTTTCACTACGTCCGTCAGACTCCTTCCACCGCCATCCGGCGGTCCCCCTTCCTCCCGGAGGAAGGCTTTTTATTTGCGAAGTGATTCTTTTAGCAATTACAGCTTCGTTATAAACTTTGATGCTGTTTTATAAAGAAGGCGCTTTGTGCCGACGGAATCAAACGCTATTTCAAGCAGAACATCGCCGCCGACCGGATTTGCCGAAATGACAAGTCCTTCCTTGAACGCTTTATGCAAAATACGGTCTCCTGCAGAGAGGTTGCACGGAACAGGAGAGTCTGCCTTTTGCGCGGTTGATGTGAAGGATGAGGAAAAGCCGGAGGTTGTTTTTCTTCTCGGGCGGATTTCCTCACCCGACCAATTGCCGGCGCTTTCCTGCGACCTGCGCGCGCTCTGCCCGCTCCCGAAAGAAGCATTCCGTGAATATCCTGAGCCGGAATCATCACTAAAGCTCCATGAACGCGTCTGCGGCTCAAAGCCTTTTTCCTCAACAAGCCCTGCGGGAATCTCGGAAATAAATCTCGATTTTTTTCCGTATTTCGTCTGACCGAAAAGCAGGCGGGTGTGGGCATATATCATATGAAGCTCGCGCTTTGCGCGCGTTGTTGCAACATAAAACAGGCGCCTTTCCTCTTCGATTTCAAGCTCATCAAATTCGCGCAGACTCGGGAACATACCTTCTTCAAGTCCTGTTATGAAAACAATCGGGAACTCAAGCCCTTTTGCGCTATGCACCGTCATAAGCGTGACGTTATCATCACTGCTGTCAAAATTATCAAGGTCAGTGAAAAGGGAAACTTCCTCAAGGAAGCCTGCAAGCGACGCATTTTCCTGCTTTTCATATTCAATTATGGACGATTTAAGCTCCATAACGTTTTCGAGCCTCGTCTGCTCTTTTCCGTCCTTTTCCGCAAGAAGATACTGAGTGTATCCCGTTTTTGTTATAAGCTCGTCATAAAGCTCTCCGAGCGCCGTCTCTCCAAGCTTTCCGCGAATGGTATTTATAATGGATGCAAATTCACGGAGCGCACTTGCGTTTCTCGAAAGCTCCGGATATTCGTCCGCGCGGGAAATTACGTCAAAAGCATAAGTGTTATCACGCTGTGCCAGAAGCTCTATCGTCTCTACGGTTTTATCTCCTATTTTTCTTGACGGAACATTTATAATACGCTTTAAGCGAAGCGTATCCGTCGGATTTGAAATAACGCAGAGATACGCGAGCATATCCTTAACCTCGGCACGCTCAAAAAAGCCTTTGCCGCCAACGATTTTTGCGTGTATTCCGTTAAATTTAAGAACGCGCTCAATCTGCATCGACTGTGCGTTGGTGCGATAGAGAACTGCGCAATCGGAAAACGCCGCACCCGCCGCCTTTGCGGCGAGAATCTGCTCTGCTATATATGCAGCTTCATCGCGCTCATTTTCCGCATGGTAGACAACGGGAAGAGGACCATCGTTATTTTCCGTCCAGAGGTTTTTGCCTTTTCTTCCCATATTGTTTTTAATAACGCTGTTTGCAATTTCAAGAATCTTGTTCGTTGAGCGGTAATTCTGTTCAAGGCGGATTACCTCTGCATTTTTGAACTGCTCCTCAAAATTGAGTATATTCTCAATTGTTGCGCCACGGAAACGGTAAATACTCTGGTCATCGTCACCAACAACGCATATATTTCCGCTTCCTCCCGCAAGAAGCGCAGCAAGAAGATACTGTGCGTGGTTTGTGTCCTGATACTCGTCCACAAGCACATAGCGGAATTTCCTGCGATAATAATCCAGCACATCGCGGTGCTCGGAAAGAAGGTTTACCGTAAGCATTATAATGTCATCAAAATCAAGCGCATTTGCACCCTTTAACCGTGCCTGATATTTTTTATACACC
>JAFQGO010000160.1:0-4336 GCA_017398225.1 Oscillospiraceae bacterium
ATCATGATAGTCGGAGTGGTATGTCTGATTTGCGCAGTACTCGGACACGACGCTGTCGGCGGAGTATCGGAATTTATCGAAAATCTCAGGGATTTCCAATCCGTTCCGGGTGATCCGAATCCGACAACAGGTGCACAGCTCACAAGCATATTCGGCGGTTCGTCGTTTAAGTTCCTTTGCTTTAATATTATGCTTACAAGCTTTGGTACATGGGGACTTCCTCAGATGATCGGAAAGTTCTATGCAATCAAGGATACAGCGGCAATTAAGAGAGGAACGATTATTTCAACTATCTTCTGTATTGTTATCGGATGCGGGGCATATCTTATCGGCAGCACCTCAAGGCTTGTTCTGGGCGGAGTTCTTCCCGAGGGGGGAATCGATGCCGTTATCCCTGCTGTTCTTATGGAAGTTTTGGGTGGAGAAACACTCGGCATCATCCTTTTGGCGATTGTTATGATACTGCTCCTTTCGGCATCAATGTCAACCCTTGAAGCGGTTGTTCTTACCTCCGCATCGGCAGTTGCGGTTGATCTTATCCCGGCTGTCAGAAGGAAGGAGACGAAGCCTGAAACGCAAATGCTGCTTACAAGACTTCTTTGCCTTTTGTTTGTTGCCTGCTCGTTTATCTTTGCAACACAGAATATTCCGATTATTGTAAGCCTTATGTCTTTCTCTTGGGGAATTGTTTCCGGTTGCTTTATCGGACCTTACATCTGGGGGCTTTTCTCAAAGAAGATCACAAAGCTTGGCGCATACGCAGGTGTCCTTTCCGGGCTTTTGGTTGTAGGTGTTTCGACGCTTGTTATCAGCCTTGACTCGGGCTTTGCCGCAGCAGCCGCAAAATCACCTGAGATGGGCGTTGCCGCAATGGCGGTTTCCATGGTTATGGTTCCGCTGGTCAGTGCGTTTACGAAAAACAAGGATCAGGAAAGAGTGGAAGAAATCTTTTCCTGTTACAATGAAGAATAATATTAAATGAAGAATAATATTATATAATAAAGTGTGGCGCACTTCATTTTGAAGTGCGCCACGTGTTTTTACAGGCTTTTAAATGCTCTCTTTGCGTTGGTTTTCATTTTGTCTGCGTTAAATTCCGGAGTGAATTCCATGCGCAGGAGATTTGCTTCCATATAATTAAACGGAGAGAGCGAGCCGAAGCATAATTGCGAGTCGTCGATAATTTTCATAGTGTTTTCTCCGGCCTTGTTGCCTAAGGTTTCAAACTGTGTTGTATCAAAGTATGTGTTTTTGCGTGTTTCTAAAAGCTTTTTGAAATGCTCGCCTGCGGCAAAGGGTGAAAAGCTCGTCACAAAGACATGGACATTTTCATTCTTTGAAAGAAGAGCAAAATAATCGTCCCCTTTGATGTTGTTGTAATTGTCAAGCGCGCTTCTGCCGCGGAAGTTTTCAATGCCTGCGCAGATTCTTACGGGGACGCCAAGCTCTTCGGCGAGATTTATCACCTCAAGTGCGCGGTGCTTCGGGCTGTATTCGTCAAAAAGAAGTTCCGGTGCAAGCGAGTAGCCGTGATAAATCGGTGCAAGCTCGAAGCCTGCAAAGCCCGCCTTTATCATATCGCGTGCGTCTTTTTCCCACGCCGGATATGTAGGGTTGACTATTGCCATCGGGAGAAAGACGGTTTTTCCGGTATAGCTTTTGAGTTCTTCCAGAAGCTCAAGGTTTGCCGTGTTTGCATCCTTGTAGAAAAAGCCGTTTATGTTTGCAACCACCATATGGGTTATGCCGTAACGCCCGGCAAGCTCATCAAGTCCGGAAAGAGTGTTGTATCTTAAATTCCGGAAGGGCCAGTGACCTACATATGTGCTGATATCTATAAACATAATTATTTTCCTGCCCTTTCTAAGTATTTATTGAACGCACGCCCCGAGAGAATAGTTTTCTTATCCTCGTCGGAGATATCTGCACCGAGAATTTTAGAGACGCCGGAGCTCCATCCTCCGTCGGTTGCAAAGAGAAGACGGTCTGCACCAAGATAGCGGACGGACTCTTCGATCAGAGGGCGGTCGTGAACGCTTCCGCCGATGTCGGCGAAAACATTCGGAGTGTTGGCAATTGCCTTTATCGCCCACTGCCAGTCACCGCCACCGCCGATATGCGCCATAATGAAGGTTGCTTCGGGATAACGGCGAGCTGCATTTGCCATATGCACTCCGTTTGAAAGACGCGGCTGGCGGGCGCGTGTGCCGGCATCCATAACCTTTGCACAGTGCATAAGAATAGGAACGTCAAGCTCAATACACTTTTCTATAAGCGGGAACATTACCGGGTCGTCCATAAAATACTGATGGTAAAGCTTTACGGCAACAAAGCCAAGCTCTTTTACGCAACGCTCAAGCTCGGAAATCGACTCCTTTGAAAACCCCGGATTCACGAATGCCTGACCGTAAATTCTTCCGGGATGGCGCTGTGTTGCCTGATAAACAACGTTGTTTGCACGTATGAACTTTTCGGGCGGGCAGTGCTTGTCGGAAACAATCGGCAGCGATGTGGCGATTTTGTCAACTCCGAGCATATCAACCGTTTTCATCTGTCTGTCGCAGTCTTCTGTGTTGAGCTTATCCGGCTGTCCGGGGAGCGCACCGACATGCTCATGCCATGAGATTACGGGATTGTCATAAAAAAGCTTCATTTTTTCGCGGATGTCCATAAAGTATCATCTCCTTTTTATGAGGTAAGTATAGCACAATGCCGTTAAGATAAAAAGGTACATAATTGATAAAAAACTGTCTTTTTTTGATTTTTTTCTTGCGAAAGCAAAGCGAAGATGATATTATATAGTGGCAGGGAGGTGCGCTTGTGCAGACAGATTATTCTACAATACGGCTCGATAATTACCGTGATGACGGGCTTTTCGCGCTCCGCAGTGTCGGGCATTTTGATACAAGAGGAGAAAAAGAGTCTAAATTTTTCCGCACAAAGCAATTCTGGGCACTGCACTTCGTTCAGCGGGGGAAAGGGCGGATGATAGTGAGAGGCAAAGAATATGACATTCAAAGCGGTATGTTTTTTTTGACTCCTCCCTTTGAACAGATAAACTATCATGGGCAGGCGGATGATCCGTGGCGCTATTTCTATATTGCCGCATATCCGGACAGCGTGATAGATATTTTCCGGCTTTTTGCGGATAACGGTAACGGATTTACTCACGTATCAAAAAATCCTCAGCGGACGCAGAGAATTTTTGAAGAGCTGTTTAAAAACAGAAACAGAAGCCGCGAAGAAATGTATTTTGCATCGCTCAACGCACTTATGAGGATTTTGTCTTACGAATTTTCCGAAGGTAAGAGAATCGAAAGCTCTGTGGAGCAAAATCGGCAGAGAGTTAATGAAATAAAGGATATAATACATTTTAATTATAAAAATGCGGAGTTTTCTATAAGCGATATTGCGGGGATGCTTCATATGAACAGCTCTCAGCTTTCGCGCCTTTTCCGCAAAGAAGAAGGAAGAACACCGATTTCATTTCTTGTGGAGCAGAGACTTTTGCACGCCGCTGCGCTTTTAGATAAACAAAGCTACAGTATCGCAGAGCTCTGCCGCGAAAGCGGATTTAACGACGAGTGTTATTTTATGAAGCGGTTCAAGAAACGATTTGGAGTAAGCGTTAAAGAATACAGGAAGAGCAAGAAATAAAGAACAGTGCAGTTGTAGTTTTTTTACGAACTGCACTGTTTTTTATTCTGTATCGTTGATGGTTTTGGAAAATGCTGCACTCTGCTTTTGGCAGTCATTTTTATATTCTTTAACCGTCATACCGTATTTTTCTTTAAAACGCTTCATGAAATACCGGTCATCACCAAAGCCTGATGCCTCGCACAGCTCATGAACAGTCATGTTTGATGAGTATGAGTGATAAATAAGCGATGCCGCGTGCTTCAGGCGGACGTCGACAAGATATGAAACAGGAGAAACGCCGAGCCGCTCTTTGAATACCTTCCGCATATGCGACTCACTTATATAAAGGAGCGGCGGAATATCGTTCACCGAGAAATCGCTGTTTGTATAGTTTAAATCAATTATACTCTGTATGCGTGAGACAAGGTCGTTTGTTTGGTTTTCTGCCGGAAGCTCTGTTATATTCTGGGAAAGAATTATGGTATTTATTATGGAAATTGACCGTGCATAAGCTTCTTCAGGGGGAAAATCAGTACCTTTAAGGACTTCAAACTCTTTCAGTATCATATCGGGGTATTTTGCGGGAATGAGCGGCTTTTCCTTTGAAAAACCGAGTGTTTTGCCTATTGCCGCCGCCATATCTCCGTACATATAAAAATAAAACAGTCTCCACGGATAATTTTCGTCAGGATAAAAT
>JAFQGO010000161.1:0-3938 GCA_017398225.1 Oscillospiraceae bacterium
AAAAGACTGTCGAGATTTTCTCCCTCTCGTTTCGCCAGAACGTAATCAAGCGTCTCAGGAAGGGGCTCGTTTCCTTTTTTCACAGGAACAGAACCTCCTGCAATGATAACCTCATCCGCAACAAAATTATTCATCTGTGTCATACGGAGACGAATATCTCCATCATTGGAAACGGCGTTTTTGTAATCCTCAACCTTAAACTCAACCGAATAAGTTTCTGTAGGCTCTGAATATCTGTGTACGTTTTTAAACCACGTGTAACCGCAGGTGTTTTTCGTCATATATGGTGTTTTTTCCGGTGCGGTTTTATCAACACCGTAAGGAATATCTGCACCTGCAAGCGAACCGATATACTCGCCGTTTTCATCGACCTGCGGTGTCACCTTTCCAAGTCCGCTTATCGCCTCGGCATGCTCTGCCTGGGAATGGAAGCTGAATGTGTGCTTATCTCCGCCCGTTACCCTGAAGAAATCGACACCGTACGAAATATCGTCGTTCACTTTTATCATAACAAGTGTTCTTCGATAATTACTTATAGCCGGATACACATTGCCTCCGTCAATGTCCATAAGCTTCACTTTATCCGAAGCATCAAAGTGAAGAGGATAGGCATGAATAATATCAGCTGCTGAAGTGTAATAATTTTCGCCCACGGTTACCGTGTTGTGAGAAAGCGTGTTCATAACCCACTGATATCTGTGTGGGTCCGTGCCCGTATTTTCCGGATAGCCATGGTCCGGGGCGAGATTTAAGCCGAAAGCTTCGATTCCAAGATTTAATGTATCCTTATGCCCGTGGCCTGTGTTACGTCCGAAATAAATCCAGAAGTCACGTTGGTTATTGTTGGCATCAGCCGCACTTGCGGACTTGTAGTAACTTCCGTCGCGAAGCACCGCAAAACCAAAGCCTGCCATCATTTCGCTTGCCGGTGTGACTTTTTCGTCGATGAATGATACAATTTCATCTTCGAGTTTCTCGGGGTTCTTCTCAAATATATCATAGTGAAGTCCCTCGATGGTTGATCCGTTTTTGAGGTAGATAAATTCTGCAATCTCCTTTGCAAAAACCGTTTCTCTGAGATTTGCAAACGCTTTGATGAAATCATTAATTTCACCCTTTATCTCAAGACCTGCAGTTGAACCGGAATCGCCTATCTGTGCTGTATGGTCTCCTGTGAGAACTGTTTTATAGAACGGCGCAAACATCCCTGCAAACTTCGGGTTTTTATATAAATTATAAC
The DNA here is from genome assembly GCA_017398225.1 of Oscillospiraceae bacterium. Taxonomy (GTDB): domain Bacteria; phylum Bacillota; class Clostridia; order Oscillospirales; family JAAYXM01; genus SIG480. The sequence goes on from JAFQGO010000161.1 coordinate 1,241, forward strand.
CGTCATTGCCTTCGTATTCCGCAAGAATTTCCGCAACAGGAAGCAAGTATGTTACCCAAACATAGTTGTAGTTCGTTGCACCTTCGTTACCCATAGAATCGCGATCTATTTTATCAATAAGCTGTGATGAAATGTTTCCGCCTGTTATATTATCGTCTTTCCCTGTATTGGATGCAAAGAGCCAATCAAGCATTTCCGTTGTCTCAGGCTGTTCATCAAGAACAATTGCCGCTATGGCAACGCCGCTCTGAGCCATACCGAAGTTTCCGTTTATTTCTCCGGTTTTTGCCATACGGAAGGTCTCAAGAAGAATTCTGTCCTCCCAATTTTCCCATATCCGCATTGAGCTTGACTTATCATTGGAAAGCTCAAATTCATCTGCTTTTTCCGACAGGAAGTTTATGACCCGTGTATCCTCAAGCATCGGATAGAATGCATCCGCTGCACGAGTGAAGCTTTGAACAAAATTACAGTCATTAATCTTTCCGCATATTGCTCCGTAACGACTTGAACCGTCTGTATTCATCCAGACGCGTGACGGTGTGTTATAAATGAGAAGCGAAAAATCCGGTAGAACATCTGCAATTCTGTCCAGAAGTATCGCTCCCGCTCTTCCGTACTTTGCATCTCCCGTATAAAGATACGCATTTGAAAGTGTGTCCATAGTCTTTTTCATACTCTCCCAGAAGTATGTATGATAAAGCGCAACGTAACAATGCCGTTCCTCAAGAGTCTCCGAATAGCTTCTTCCCGGGTAATAGCCGAATCCGTCATCAACACCCCAACGTGAACCGACAACCGCGTTATAATTGCCGTCTTTATTCTTGCTCAGCGGATCAAGGTTCGACGTTACAATCTCACTGTAAAGCTCGTTATAAAGGAAACCCATTTCGTTTCCATAGCCGTAAAAATTATACCAAGCTTCGCTTCGATTCAAGTACCACTGCGGAGTTCTCTCCGAAACCGGAACTGCATCCTCTTCCGGTCTCTCACAGACACATGCCTCGCCGGTTGTATGGAAAAGCATATTATGATGCTTATCAAGAGCAAGCTGCCACTCAAATATTCCGTGTTCATTACGTCCAAGCTCGTAGAAGGAAGCAAAATCATTCGACGGGAAGAGACGCTTACATTCCTTACACTGAACCTTCCACGGACGCGTTATCGGATCATAATCCCATCCGCCTACTCCTGCAGCACCGTATTTTCCGACTATATTCTCACCGCAATAACGGCAAAGCGCATAATCCGGGTCATTCGGTGCTCCTATCTGTCGGCTTCTGGGAATCCCCTCTCCCGGAATCGAATCATAAAGCAATTCAAAATGCTCAACATATTTTTCTGCACTCTGTTCGGCTGTTTTTCTCTCATCCTTAGCCCAGCTGTATTTTGAAATATTTTCAAGAGCATTACTGCGCTTTTCCGACGTGTAATATGTAGTATCATTCTTACCCTCGTGGAGAGACACCGTGACAAGCTTTGATGCAGAAATCGGCATTCCCCGGAAATCACCGGACGCGCTAATCTCCACTTCACCTACAGAAAGCCCTCGGATCATACAATCCGAATCTATCTCTGCGATACCTCCGTTTGAATAGGTGAATTCAATTCCATCGGTAATTCTCACCTCGTTGCCGCTGTTCATCACAGCAACAAGTGCTGCTTTTGCCTTTTCACGAACAAAAAGACTTTCCGGCACATCGAGATATGCACTCTTAACCCCGGTGTTATCGACTGCTGTTATAATAATTTCCTTTTCGATCGTCACTCTGCCATCGCTGACCGTTACCGTAACGGTTGCAGTTCCGTCCCCCACAGCTTTTATCACACCGTCAGTCGTAACCGTAATTATATCCTCGTCTGAAGATTCAAACAGAACGCGACACTGACCGCCGGAAAGTGCGCTTCCGTCAAGCCTTTCGGCGGCAACATCTATTTTCGTCTCTTCAAGATAATTCAGCTCAGTTTTATCAATATCTATATACACTTCGCTCAGTACATTGACGCCGTTCAGGTTAAGACGTCTGGGTGTCATATATCTTCCTGAAACAAGCTTGAATACTATAAGATATTCGCCGCTGTTTTCAAACTGTACCATACCGAGCTTTTTGCTCGCTACAGAATAATCCGGCGCAATCTCATCGGTATAATTCATTTGTGTAACAAAGCTATCCTGTGTAAGCTTTGCGTCTACCTCTTCAAGCTTCGTCATTGGAATTATATATATGTCACCGACCGCTCCGGCAGTTCTGTGGGTCTGGTATTCAAGTGTTGCCGAATATCTTCCTCGCTCGGGAACTTTTATTTTCAGTGCAAGCCATTTCCCGTCGGGAACACCTATTCTGAGACGGTCCGGATATGCCATCGCACCGTCAATGCCGAGAGTATACCCGGGTGTAACGCCATACCACTCCCAGTTGCCGTCTGTATACTCATAAGTTATTCCGCGAGCGTCTTCATCTCTCTCGGAGTCTGCAAATCCTTGTTCCGGATTTGTCGAAGGAGACCAGTTTCCACTCCTCATTATGAAGTTTATATCAAATATCGTTTCAGCACACGGAAGAGGCAACGGAGGTGTTTCCGTAATTTTCAGCCTTTCCTTTGCAACTGCAGCTGTTCCGTTGAGAGTAACGGTTGCGGAAAGCATGGTTTCACCGATTGCAAGCCTTGTAACCGCACCTGTTCTCGCATTTACCAT
>JAFQGO010000162.1:0-6146 GCA_017398225.1 Oscillospiraceae bacterium
GAAAATTTTGATGCCATGCCGTCAGTTTCGGAGGCAAAAGAGCTTTTTTCGCGCATTCATATGGCAGATGGAGGAAGGCTTCGTGCCGATGCATCCATCCACGCGGAATACACATCGGAAACAAAATGCAGGCAAAGAGTTGCGGAAATGGCGCGTGAAAGAGGGCAAATTCTGCAGATTCACACCTCTGAAAGCAGATCCGAACACGAGAACTGCATCGCAAAATACGGAAAGACGCCTACAGAACAATTCCTTGCAGAAGGGCTTTTTGAAGGCACACGTCCGCTTCTCGCCCACTGCTGTTATATAACGGAAAACGATATGGAAATAATAAAAAGTGCCGGCGGTAGTGTGGCGCACTGCCCTGTAAGTAACTTAAAGCTTGCTTCAGGAATTGCGCCGATACCTGCGATGCTCAATAAGGGCGTAAACGTTGGTCTTGCAACAGACGGTGTTGCAAGCAATAACAACACTGATATGTTTGAAGAGATAAAGCTTGCTGCTGTTTTGCACAAGGGAATAAGTGAAAATCCAACAGCGGTAAATGCGTATACCGCATTGCGGATGGCGACGGTAAACGGAGCCCTTGCACAGGGAAGAAATGATTGCGGAAGAATAAAGGAAGGCTTTGATGCCGATGTGATTATGCTCGATTTTGACCGCCCGCATCTTATTCCGTGTCACAATGTGGTATCAAACGCCGTATATGCCGCGCGCGGAAGCGATGTCGTGATGACGATGGTTGCGGGAAAGGTGCTCTATGAGAACGGAGTGTTTACAACCATAGACATAGAGCGCGCAAAGGCTTTAATAAAGGCATAAAATACAAGAAATATACATAAATTCACATATAAGACAAAAAGGTGTGGATTTGTGTGAACAATGAAAAAAAGCAAAGCTTTGTAAAGGGAGCTGTCATTCTCGCCGGTGCGGGAATAGCGGTAAAAATAATCGGAGCGTTTTATAAGATTCCGCTTGGCATAATTCTCGGACCCTGCGGGATGGCGAATTTTTCGCTTGCGTATAATATCTATGCGCTTTTGTTTGTGCTGTCAACAGCGGGAGTGCCTGCCGCAGTATCAAAAATGGTTTCGCAGGCAGAGGCGAAAGGCAAAAGTGCTGACACCCGGAGAATATACCGTATAGCCTTTTTTACGTTTGCCTGTGCGGGGGCTGTCGGCTCGCTGCTTTTGTTTTTTTGTGCCGACAGGCTTGCACTTTTAATGGGAAGCGCGGATGCGGCGATGTCCGTGCGGACGATAGCGCCGGCTGTGTTCTTCGTATCTGCGTCTGCAGTAAGCCGCGGGTATTTTCAGGGGAAGGCGAATATGTATCCGACCGCAATCTCTGAAGTGCTTGAGGCATCGGGAAAGCTTGTCTTCGGCATAGGTCTCGCGTGGATAATAAAGCGAACGGGAAAGACTGAGGCATTTGTGTCGGCAGGTGCTGTGGCGGGTGTCAGTGCAGGTGCGTTTCTGTCGGCAGCATATTTTGTTTTCCGGCGTGATAAGAGACAAAAATTGCCGAGCGGCGAAAGGCTTAGGAGTAAGCGCAGCATCCTGCGTGAGCTTGCATCTCTTGCAATTCCGATTACCGCCGGAGCTGCGGTGATAAGCCTTACGAATGTTATTGACAGTGCGCTTGTTATGAATCTGCTTGCGAAAAACGGTTTTGGCGTCGGGCGTGCGAAGTGGCTTTATGGAGCATATAACTATGCAGCAACGCTGTTCAATCTTCCGTCTGCGCTCATAACAACTCTTGCCGTGTCTCTGATTCCGTCAATAGCATCGGCATATACCGGAAAAAACTTTATTTTGGCGGATAAGACTGCAAACTCCGCAATGAGCATTGCAATGATGGTTGCTGTTCCTTCGGCGTGTGGGCTTGCGGCGCTCTCTTATGGGATTGTTGACCTTCTTTATGGCGCGGGGATCACGGCAGAATGCATTGCCGTTTCGGCAAGGCTCTTGACGCAGCTTGCGTACGCAATTCCGCTTCTTGCAATAGTCACTGTAACCAATGCAATTCATCAGGCTTTGGGACATCAGAATGTGCCGGTTGTGTCGATGGCAGCAGGTGCTGCAGTGAAGGTGATTTCAAATTTAATTCTTGTCGGACGCGTGGATATAAATATATACGGCGCTGCGGTAAGCACTGTTTTTTGCTATGCTGCAATCGCGGTTTTGAATATCGTTGCTTTAAAAAAATATCCGTTTATTGAGATGAGTATCTCTAAGATTTTCATAAAACCGGCTCTTTGCGGCATAGCTGTCTTTGTAACTGCAAGCCGGGTGTATATCTGTTTGAGTTCTTTGATTGATGGTAGAATTTCGACAATTTTGTCTGTTTTTGCAGGAATTGCGGTGTATATATTCTGCGTATTCTGTGTCGGGGCGGTAAGCAAAGAAGAGAAAAAACTCGTTTTTGGAGAGAAAAATATATCTAAATTTTTTAATAATGATTGAAAAATTTAGGTATTTGAAAAAAATACTTGCAGGAGAGCGATAAATATGATAAATTTTTTAAGGAAAGAAAAATACGGCTTTGAGGATCTGGTGAAAATCACAAAGATTCTCCGCTCGGATGAAGGTTGCCCGTGGGACCGCGAGCAGGACCACAAAAGCATCCGTATGAATTTCGTCGAGGAAACTTATGAGGCATGCGAGGCTATCGACAATGACGATCCCGTTCTGCTCTTGGAGGAACTCGGCGATGTTCTCGCGCAAGTCGTTTTTCACGCAGAGCTTGAAACTGAGGCAGGACGGTTTGATATATCGGATGTTGCCGACGGTGTTTGCAAAAAGTTTATTGAGCGCCATCCGCACGTGTTCGGTGATATACAGGCGGATACTGCGGCACAGGTGCTGAAAAACTGGGACGACATTAAGCGTCGGGAGAAAAAACAGAAGACTCATTTCTCGGCGATGGATTCCGTGGCGAGAAGCCTTCCGTCGCTTATGCGCGCAGAGAAGCTTCAGAGCAAGGCGAAAAAGGCGGGGCTTCCGCAAAAGAGCATTTCCGAGCTTTCGGAGAAAATCTCAAAAGAGCTCGCTCGCGGGGAAGGAATGGATATCGGAACCGTACTTATGGATGTTGTCCGTGTATCGCGCGTTCTCGGTGTAAATCCGGAAGAAGCACTTGACCGTCGCAACGAACAGTTTCTTTCTGCTTTTAAAGCGCTTGAAAATGAAGATGGCGATATTGCCGTTCTTCTTGCGCAAAATGAGGACAAGCTCTGAATTTTATGTACGACTAAACGGTGGGGATGACAGTTCACGCCTTTTAGATATAAATTAAGATAGGAGGCAAAACAGATGAACAAGACAGAATTGGTAAATGCAGTTGCTGAGAAGGCAGGTCTTTCCAAGAAGGACGCAGAGAAGGTTATCAACGCTACAGTTGATTCCATCACAGCAGCACTCGTAGCTGGCGATAAGGTTCAGCTCGTAGGTTTCGGTGCATTTGAGGTTAAGACTCGTGCAGCTCGTCAGGGCCGCAATCCGCGCACAAAAGAAACCATTACCATTCCGGCTTCCAAGAGCCCGGTATTCAAGGCAGGCAAGGCTCTTAAGGACGCTGTTTCGAAGTAAGAAACACTTCGGCGACTTTATCGGGGCAGGAGAGCTCCTGCCCCGATTTGGCAACCGCTAAATCTGATCATGGGTGAAATGAAGGTTGTAAGAATTACACTATGAGAATTGATAAGTATCTCAAGGTTTCACGACTTATAAAGAGAAGGACAGTCGCAAATGAAGCATGCGACAACGGCAGAGTCTCGGTAAACGGAAAACCGGTTAAGGCGTCTTATGATGTTAAGGTTTCCGATATTATTGAGATTTCTTTTGGTACACGCACACTTAAAATCCGTGTGCTTGCCATTTCTGAGCATATGAACAAGGACGAGGCGCACACTATGTATGAAGAAGTGCGCTGATTTTTGATTTTGAGAATAAAACTGTGCATCGCCCAATATACTTTACTAAAAAGTATGGAGGTGCGCATATGCAGTTTGACGATAAAAATGCTTTACGCGATGTTCCGCAGAACATCATCATTGAAAACAGGTCGCGGATGAGTGTTTCCGGGGTTTCGGATGTTGAAAACTTTGATGAAAATTCCGTTGTGCTATACACAAACCGCGGATTGCTTACCGTAAAGGGCACGGGGATACATATAGAACGATTAAGCCTTGAAACGGGTGAGCTTTCGCTTGAAGGAACCATTGACGGCGTTGAGTACAGCGAGGCTGAGACGGGCGGTGGCTTTTGGTCACGTCTTTTCAGGTAAGATATCGTGATAAATTCAGTTTCTGCACAAACGGTAGAGTTTTTATTCTCTGCGCTTTTGGGAATTTACCTCGGTGTTTTGTTTGATGTTATACGCACTGTCCGTGCGTATATGCCGAGAAATCGCGCGGTAACGGCGATATTTGACGTGTTGTTCTGGTTGATTGCAGTTATATCCCTTCTTGGGTTTGTTATGACGGTTTCCGGAGGAAAAATGCGTTGGTATGTACTTGCGGGGACATTTTGCGGCGGATTCGTTTATATGGCGGCACTGAGCGAAATTATATATAAGATATTCGTTTCTGCCGTGGCTGTGTCGAAAAAGGTTCTCAGGCTTACTACGCGGCCGGTATATCTGCTTCTCGGTTATATATGGAGAAGCGCGAAGAAAACGGAACGGAAAACAGAGGCGCGTTTGCGCGAAGGAATAAGAAAAAGAAGAATGAAAAAAAGAAAGGCGGTTTGTGATGGCAGCAAAAAAAAGAAAAAAAAGGACAGGGCTGTTTCCTAAGCTGCTCCTTTTTGTGTTTGTGGTTTACGCTGCCGGGATTCTTATATCCAATCAGATTAAGATAAACCGGCTGGAAAGTGATACAAGTGCTCTTGATGAGCTTATAGCTACGGAATCAATGAAAAAGGCTCAGCTTGAGCAGATTCTCAGCGCTGAAATAGATGACGATTATGTTACGAAAGAAGCGCAGAGCCAGGGCTACGCCGCGCCGAATGAGCGCGTTTTTGTAGATGTTTCGGGAAGCTGATAAAGAAAGGCTTTCTAAAAATACAAAGGAGGACGCAGTACGGAGTATGGGACTCGAAGTAGGTACTATTTGTAACGGAAAGGTCACATCTATCGCGAAATACGGAGCGTTTGTCTCGCTTGAAGAGGGAAAGAGCGGGATGGTACATATTTCCGAAATTTCGCACACTTATGTAAATGACATAAGCGAACATCTGAAGGTTGGTCAGGAGGTAAAGGTAAAGGTAATCGGCATTGATGAGAACAAGCGCATAAGCTTGTCGATAAGAAAAGCCGAGCCGAAGCCCGAAAGACCTGCTCAAAGCTTCCAGCCGAGGAATAATCCCGTGCGTGAGCAGTCGGAAATGTCGTTTGAGGATAAGCTCAAGCAGTTTATGCAGGACAGCGACAGCAAGATTTCAGGGATCAAGCAGTATTCAGACAGAAAAGCGGCAAACAGACGTCCGCGCAGATAACCAATGCACTAAAGTCCGGGCAGGACTGCAACAAAATGTAGATTGTTGCAGTCCTGCCCGGTATTTTTTCGCGAACTTCTTAATATAATTAAATGTCAACAAAAAAGGCTGTCTGAATAAATTCAGACAGATAAGAGATAAAAGAGAATAGTGAAGAGGTATGATCGTAAAAATGAGAAAGAGAAGAAAAAAACGCGGTTTATTGCTTCTTGCGGCGGTGTTTGTGCTAAGTGCCGCAGCGATACGCCTGCTGTCATCAAGCGGCGCGGAAAGATATATAAAAGAAAAGCTTGTTAACCTGCTGTCTGATGAGGAATTTGTAAGGTATGCAATGTCGGGACAAACACCTCTTATCCACAGTGACGGAGAGAAAAAAGTTTTGCGTGCCTTTGCTTCTCCGCTGCCATATACGGATGATAAGGGGGAAAACGCGCCGGAGCCGGAGCTTGAGCAAGCGGAGGCGGGACAAGAAAAAAAGGAAAGCCTCACGGTGTGGGAATATACCCCGGGCGGTGAGAAAAAGGAGAAGACATATCCGATAGAAAACACAACTATAAGTCCAAAGTCTGATAAGGGATATGTGCATCACGGAAACATATGGGTAAAGAATGACAGTACAAAGGGAATTGATCTTAAATGGCTGCTTTC
>JAFQGO010000163.1:0-9013 GCA_017398225.1 Oscillospiraceae bacterium
CCATACGGCATCGGTTCTATACAGTTCAGCAATACAACCTTGACCGAGGATATGTATATCGAGAATGTAGATGTAAGCAAAACACGAATGGCGATTGATTTGAACGCTAACGGAAACAGTGTTTATGTAAAGGATTGCGAGCTTGCTAATATGATTCAGATCGCAAATCAAGAAGAAGCGGTGTTTGAAAATTGTCATTTTTATTGTGACGGAACTACGCCCGCTATGCTTGGTAACGGGACTAACAATATAATGCTGCTCGGAAATATGACCTTCATAAATTGTCATTTTGAAGAAAACATCAATTTTTACGTTGATGATCGTTGCAGCGGTACAATTAAATTTATCAATTGTACTTATGGCAACAACGGTGTTGAGGACAGACCTTTTGAACCTACCGTTAGTTTCTTTACCTGGTGGATGGAACCGCAAGGTATATCCGGTTATGGTGGATCCTTTGGCGATGGTGATCCCGGAAGAACAAACTTTACCTGTATCGTTGATGATACCACTGTCTGGGAGGCAACTAATTAAGCGGGTGTATCTGTGATAAATGCGATTCTTTCCCCAAAAGAGCTTTCCATGATTACGCTTTTCTCGCACACAGAGCGGAGTGGGCGCTGCTCTGTGTGAAATATCCATTTTGAAAAAGGCTTACAGTAAAATGAAGGTGCTGTAAGCCCCGTAGTTAAATGCCAACGAGGACTTTGCAGATGCAGAGTCCTCGTTGATATTTCTATTATATTTCCCCTTCCAAAACCGATATTCTTTGCATTCCCCATCAAATATGCATTGATTTTTTCTCGAATATATAGTATAATTAAGACAATACGCAAGATAATACTTATGAGGAGGGGTTTTATGAGCACATATACACCGCCGTTTAATATAACAAACGGAATGCTGATGCTCGTTTCAAGCATATCTGAAAAAATAGGAAAAATCAGCGTCACGAGCAATATGCAGGCGAAACCGCACCTGAGAAAAAACAACCGCATCAAATCAATACATTCCTCCCTGAAAATAGAAGCCAACTCTCTTACCGTCGGTCAGGTCAGAGATGTTATTAACGGAAGAACGGTTTTGGGCGCGCAAAAAGAAATTCAGGAAGTTAAGAATGCATATGCCGCTTACGAAAAGCTTCCCGAAATCAACCCCTTTGATATAAATGAGCTGAAAGCCCTTCACGGAGTTATGACAAAATATCTTGTTGATGAATCCGGTAAATTCCGCAAGGGAGAAGAGGGCGTTTTTAGCGGCGATAAGTGTATTTTTATGGCTCCGCCTGCAAGAATGGTTCCCGAGCTTATGGAAAAACTTTTTGACTGGCTTTCCCGAAGCAAGAGTGAAATGCATCCGCTTATTATGTCTGCCGTATTTCATTATGAATTTGTATTTATACATCCTTTTTCAGACGGAAACGGAAGAATGGCAAGGTTATGGCACAGTGCTTTTTTGGCAAAATGGAATCCCGTCTTTGAATATATCCCGATAGAAAGCCAGATAGAGAAGTTTCAGGATGAGTATTATGCTGCCATCGCGAAGTGTCATACCGAGGGTAGTTCAAACACCTTTATTCTGTTTATATTAAAACAAATTGATAAGATACTTGATGAAATTGCAGAGCAGCTTTCCGTCTCCGGCGAAGCTGTGTCGGAGTATGTAAAAAAACTTCTCGAAGTAATGGAATATGATGTGCCGTATACTTTGTCATCGCTTATGGCTCTGCTCGGTCTCAAATCAAAAGAAACCGTAAGGCGGCATTATATCCACCCCGCGCTTTCTCTCGACCTTATACAAATGACACTCCCCGATAAACCACAAAGCAGAAATCAAAGATATATAAGAAAATGACCAACGAGGACTGATATGCACCCCAAAGTTGAACACTTTTGGGGTGCATATCATAAAAAGCGGATGTTTTCGCTTTATGCAATTGTATATTTCTTTGAATATTCTTCAAACTTTGTACGGAAATCCGGGCTTTCGTTGCGGAAGGCGCGGATAGACTCGTGAAGATTCATATTGTTGCTTGCCATATCTATTACGCACGCGGCAATATTTGAGCAGTGGTCTGACGTTCTGCCTATATTCGTGAGAAGGTCTGACCAGACAAATCCCGCATCAATTGTACACTCTCCCCGTTGCATCCGTCCGATATGCTGTGCACGGAGCTTCTCTTTGAGAATGTCTATCACCTGCTCAAGCGGCTCTACGCTTAGTGCCGCATCAATATCGTTATCGGCAAACGCGCGGTGTGTAAGCTCTAAAATCTCATTTGCCGCACCCAGGATTACATCAAGCTCGCCCTCTGCAGCTTCTGTGAATTTAATCTTTTTATCATTCATTTCCTCTGCCGATTTTAAAAGATTCACACCGTGGTCGGAAATTCTCTCAAAGTCACCTATCATACGCAAAAGCTTTGCCGCTTCTGCATTATCCGATGCGGATATCTGCCGTGAGCTCAGCTTTACAAGATATGTTCCTAAAATATCCTCGTAATGGTCGGTCTTTTCCTCAGCCGCACAAATCTCCTCTGCAAGCTCTGAAGAATATCCGCGAAGCGATTTTATACCGCCACGGAGAGCAGAAAGCGATGCCTCCATCATCTCAACAACGAGATTATGAGAGCGCTGGAGCGCGATTGGCGGCGTTGCAAGCAGACGCTCATCAAGCTCTGCAACGGCATCCTTTTCTTTGCTGTCCGGCACAAGGCGAATAACGAGTTTTTCGAGAAATCCCGCCATCGGGAACAATACAACCGTACAGAAAACATTGAACACCGAGTGCGCAACTGCGATGCTGATGAAGTTCGCCGCGCTGTCAAACAACGGCGGCATAAACAAGTATTTTACAACGCTGAAAAGTATCAGGCAAAGCGTTGTTCCGATAACGTTAAAGGATAAGTGCACAAGCGCGGCACGCCTTGCGTTTTTGTTTGTTCCAAATGACGAGAGAAGTGCTGTAATACACGTACCAATGTTCTGTCCCATAATTATCGGTATTGCCGCGCCGAGCGAGACCTGTCCCGTTACGGCAAGCGCCTGCAAAATACCGACAGATGCGGAGCTTGACTGGATTATTGCCGTAAGAACTGCACCTGCAAGCACGCCGAGAATCGGGTTTTTGAACAGAATAAACATCTGCTGAAATGCCGGAACGTCTGCAAGACCGGAAACTGCGTCGCTCATTGTATCCATACCGAACATAAGCGTTGCAAAGCCTAAAAGAATTGTCCCGGTGTCACGCCTTTTGCTGCCCTTTCCGGTCATCGTCATTATAATACCGATAAGTGCAAGCACCGGCGTGAACGACGTCGGCTTCAAAAGCTGGAGCAGCAAGTTATCTCCGCTTATTCCGCCAAGCGAGAGAATCCACGCAGTAACCGTTGTTCCGATATTTGCGCCCATTATAACACCTATCGCCTGACGCAAGGTCATAAGCGCTGAGTTTACAAAGCCGACAACCATAACCGTTGTCGCCGACGAGCTTTGAATAACCGCCGTTACACAAAGGCCTGTAAGCAACCCCGCAAGCCGGTTTGATGTAAGCCGTCCGAGCAGCGTGCGCAGGGCACCGCCCGCGCGACGCTCAAGTGCCTGACCCATAACGTCCATACCAAACAGGAAAAGGCAGAGCCCTCCAAGCATCGTGAGAATGTCAAAAATGTCCATTTTCTTTTTCCTTTCGTTTCTTTCTTCTATTTTTCCAAATTTTCACCGAATATATTATATCCTGTTTTTTGTCAAATTTCAATAATTTTGTCATAGCTTTATTCTGCCGTCAAAACTGCGGAAACAACAAAAAACAGGCGGGGCAATTTTTACTCCGTCTGTTTTATCTGACTTTTTCTGTTTTTCGGATTAGTAAACCGTCACCTGTTTTCTCTGAAATACGGTGTACCGAGCGATGCCGGTGCCTGATATTCCCTCTTGTTACGCATGGTTATAAAGAGTAGAACCAGAACCGTAACGATATACGGTGCCATATCAAGAAGCTGTGCGCTGAACGTTATTGTCTGTCCGAAAAGAACAAGCCCGCCCTGAAGCTTGAATGTAAGTCCGCGCACCGCACCAAAGAGATAAGCGCCGAGGATTGCGCGAAGCGGATTCCACATAGCAAAGATTATGAGAGCAACGGAAATCCAGCCTGCTCCGGCAGTAAGGTCAATCTGCCATCTGCCGACGTATACCATAGAGTAGTATCCGCCGCCGACACCGCAGAGGAAACCCCCGAGCACTGTGTGGACATACTTATGAAGAGTTACGTTTATGCCCGATGCATCCGCAGCAGCGGGGCTCTCGCCCACCACGCGTGCATTGAGACCTATATTTGTCTTTTTAAAATAAATATAGATGATAACAGCCGTGATGATTGCGCCCAAAACAAACGGGCTCTGCTCAAAAAGCATCTTGCCGACAAGCGGGATATCGGAAAGCACCGGAGTTTTATGAATACCAAGCACAGCATTTATGGAGTCCGGCAGGCTTTTGCCTGATATCGACATACCGATAAGCCCTGCCGCGCCGCTTCCGAAGGTTGTAAGCGCAAGACCGGTGACAACCTGATTGCCGCGGAGCGAAACCGTTATGATGGCGTAAATCAGTGCGCCGAGCGCACCTGCCGCGCCCGATGCCAGAACCGCAAGAAGCGCGTTTCCCGTATTGTACGCCACAAGGAAACCCGTTGAAGCGCCAAGAAGCATCATACCCTCAATACCAAGGCAGGTATTGCCGACCTTTTCGGTCAGAATTCCGCCGAGAGTACCGAGAAGAACGTGTGTTCCGAGCGATGCCGTTACCTGCAGAAACAGTGCCGCAGAAATAAGAAATTCTCCCATTTTCTTTACGCTCCTTTCCCCGCACGGCGGACAATCTTGTAATTTAAGAAGAACTCACTGCCAAGAACGAAGAATATAATTACCGCCTGCAGTGCATATATCATCGAAATCGGGATTCGCATTGATGTTTCAAGGAAGCTTCCTCCCGCAAGCAGTATTGCAAACAAAAACGATGTGATGATGACTGCCGGTGCAGAAAGCCGCGCAAGATAAGTTGTTATAACTGCGGTAAAGCCAAGACCGCCGGTAAACTGCTCCGTAAGCGTCTTTTCAACAGCAGAAGACTGAATCATTCCCGCAAGCCCGCATAGCGCGCCGGAAAGCATAATTGCAATGACAACCGTTTTGTTTACGTTGATGCCGGCATAGCGTGCCGTTGCGGTGCTCTCACCCAATACCGATATCTCATATCCGAACTTTGTGCGCGTCATAAGAATGTACACTAAAAGCGTAAGAAGAAGCGCGATTATCCAGCCGATATGTATCCCGAAAACGCTCGGTAAAACTGCATTTGCCTCAAACGTTGCAATTTTAGGCATACCGCCGTCCTCGCGCCACGGACCGTACTGAAGATAAGTTATCCACCGCAGTGCGACATAGTTAAGCATAAGCGTTACTAGCGTTTCACTGGTGCCGAATTTTGTCTTCAGCAGTGCGGGAATAAGCGCCCATATTCCGCCGCAGACAAGACCTGCAAGTGCCATGAGCGGAAGAAGCACGGGGGCGGGAAGATGCGAGAAATTAAGCGCAAAATACGCCGCACCGAATGCACCCATACACATCTGTCCCTCGGCACCGATGTTCCAGAACTTCATTTTAAACGCAATAAGCGTGCCGAGCGAAAGAATAACAAGCGGAATCGCCTTATTGAAGGTAGCGCGGACACGGTAGACAGAACCGAGCGCACCTTTTACGAGATTTCCGTAAAACTCAAACGGATTATAGCCAAGCAGAGCAACAATTACCGCCGCGGCAATAAGCGCCGCAACAACGGCAAAAAGCTGTGCCGCGACTGCGCGGCCGGGGCTGAGCTCCGGTTTTTTTACTATTCGAAACATCAGCGCGCCTCCTTTTCCGGACGGTGACCGAGCATAAGAAGCCCGATCTCTTCCTTTGTAATTGTCTTGGGGTCAACGATATCCATAACCGCACCGTCGTGAAGAACGAGCAGTCTGTCACACAACGCAAGCAGAACGTCAAGATCCTCGCCGATGAATAGCACGGCAACGCCCGCCTTTTTCTGAGCGTTGAGAATGTCATATATGTTATACGATGCGCCGATATCAAGACCACGGACGGGGTAAGCCGTGATAAGCAGCTTCGGATTGAGCTCTACCTCGCGTCCGAGAAGAACCTTCTGGATATTTCCGCCAGAGAGCTTCCTCAGAATATGATTGACGGACGGTGTTTTGACATCATAACGCTCCACAATCTCTTCCGCGCGGCGGCGGCTTTCCTTTCTGTCCACAAAAACACCCTTATTCTTGCGGAATGAACGGAGAAGAACATTGTTTGTTATGTCCATTCCCGCAACAAGCCCCATGCCGAGCCTGTCCTCCGGAACAAACGACATACTCACACCGCGGCGTAAGATATCTATAGGTGACAACCCGAGAATTTCTTCATCAAGAAACTTCACGCTGCCGCCGCTTGATTTTTCCATACCGGCAATGATTTCACAAAGCTCCTTCTGACCGCTTCCCGCAATTCCCGCAACTCCGAATATCTCACCGCCGTAAACAGAAAAGCTCATCCCGCGGAGCATATTTCGCCCAAGCTCATTCTGACAGGACAGCTCCGACACCTCAAGAACAGGTTTTTCCGATCGCTTTGGTTCCTCACGCGTGATTTTAAGCTCAACCGACTTTCCGACCATCATTTCTGTAAGAAGCCGTGGGTTTGTTTCGGAGGTGTTCACCGTGCCTATGGTTGCGCCGTTGCGCAGAACGGTAACGCGGTCACTTATCTCCATAACCTCATTCAGCTTATGAGTGATTATGATAATCGCACAGCCGAGCTTTTTCATATTGCGCAGAATATCAAACAGGATTTCTGCTTCCTGCGGGGTAAGAACAGCCGTCGGCTCATCAAGAATAAACATACTTGCGCCGCGGTAAAGCATCTTTACGATTTCCACGGTCTGCTTTTCTCCGACGGACATATTATATACCTTCTTTGCCGGATCAAGCTCAAGACCGTATTTTTCGCATATCGCACGCACCTTTGCCTCTATTTTCTTGGGACTGCGGATTATCCCCCGCTCGCTTCCGGCAGAAATATTCTGGGCGGCAGACATAACCTCAACCAGCTTGAAGTGCTGATGAACCATACCGATACCGGCAGCAAGAGAGTCGTGCGGCGAGGCGAAGCGCTTTGCTTCACCTTCAATTTTTATCGTTCCTGCATCGGGAGAATATATCCCGGCAAGCATATTCATAAGCGTGCTCTTTCCCGAACCGTTTTCGCCAAGGAGCGCGTGGATTTCTCCGCGCTTCACCTCAAGGCTCGCGTTCTCATTTGCCGCAACAGTGCCGAAATATTTGCATATTCCCTGCATCTCGATGCAAACATCATTCTGCATATGTACCGACGTCCTTTCTCTTCGGATAATAAATAACAGTGAAAAGAGAAACGTTACTTCTTCACTCTTCACTCTTACTTATTACTTTAAAAAGGGAGCTCGGCTTCCGAGCCCCCTTCTGTATAATTTCTTAGCCGTTGATTGTGCCGATGACACCTTCAATGAACCAATTCATGTTGTAGATTTCCTCGTTTGTCATACCGTTCGGATGCTTTACAGCGCCGGACTGATCCTTAATCTCTCCGGAGAAGAGAACGAGAGAGCCGTCGATGATACCCTGCTTTGCAGCCTCAACCTTTTCAGCTGTGCCTTCTGCACAGAGGTCTGAAAGCTCGTCAAGACCAACCCAGCCGGATGCAAGACCTTCCCAGTATGCCTCAGGCTTCCATGTTCCGTCAACAACGCGGTTTACGCAGTCAACATAGAACTTGTCCCAATGGAAGAGCGGAGCAGTGAGGTATGCCTTCGGCGCTGCGTCCGGAGTCGGAGTGTTGTAGCCGATAGCAAACTTGCCCTTTTCCTGAGCTGCAAGCTGCGGAGCCGGAGAGTCCTGATGCTGCTCAATAACGTCACAGCCCTTGTCAAGAAGCTCAATAGCTGCCTGCTTCTCGATAGCCGGATCGTACCATGTGTTTGTCCAGACAACCTCAACGGTTGCGTCCGGATTTACAGACTGCACGCCGAGTGTGAATGCGTTGATACCGCGGATGCACTCAGGAATCTGCATTGCTGCAACATAACCGATCTTGTTAGCCTCGGTCTTCATACCTGCAACGATACCTGCAAGGTAGCGCGCTTCGATAACTCTGCCCATGTAGTTGCACATATTCGGGAGAGTTTTGTAACCTGTTGCATGGTTAAAGTAGATTTCCGGATATTCCTTTGCAACGGTCTCTGTGTAATCCATATGACCGAAGCTTGTTGTGAAGATAACGTTGCAGCCTGCGTCAACAAGCTCACGAACTGCTACTTCACAGTCTGCGGATTCCGGGATGTTTTCCTTGTAAAGGCACTCAAAGCCTGCTGCTTCAAGAGCAAGCCTGCCCTTGTCGTGAGCCTGGGTGTAACCGCCGTCGTTGATGTCGCCGATATAAACGAAGCCGACCTTAACGTCTTCCTTCGCAATCGGTGCAAGACCTGCGGTTTCTCCACCTTCGCCCTGCTCAACCTCTGCCGGAGCACAAGCTGCAAATGCGAATACCATTACTGCTGCCAAGAGAATTGCCAAAAGTTTTTTTGCCATGATTTATGACCTCCTTAAAATATGATGAAGCGCACATCGCGCATCATTCCGCAAATACCACACCGCCCCCGGGCGACATAGACGCAACACGGGCAAGGCTTTCAACCCTTATTCCCATATCACGGACCTTTTTTCCTCCGTCCTGAAACGCCTTTTCGATAGCTATCCCCGCGCCGACAACGGTCGCTCCCGCCTGATTGATAATATCGCACAGCCCGATAAGAGCCGCGCCCTTTGCGAGAAAATCGTCGATAATCAGCACTCGGTCACCCGCATGGAGAAAATCCTTCGAAACCATAACATCGTAATACTTATCCTTTGTGAAGGAATGGACACGGCTTGTATACAC
>JAFQGO010000164.1:0-4521 GCA_017398225.1 Oscillospiraceae bacterium
AATCAAGCACCATCTGATATCCCACAAGATAAGACGGGACAACATTATCTTTTCCGTTATACACGCCGATACTTTCACAACTGAGCAAAAGATTGTGCTCCTCGCAGTAATATCCGACGGAACACTTCGTATGTCCGGGCAGGTTGAGTACGCGAAACTCCATGCTTCCCGCCTTTATTATATCTCCGTCCGCTACCGGAATGTCAACAGCAAGAGAATCAATCAGATCTTCATATTCCGGAAAACCGCACGTCCTTGCAAACTTGCGGTCAAGGTCGCGCATAACGGCACGAGCCGTAGGCTTTGCAAAAATCTTCGTTGCATACTCTCCCGCAACAACCCTTGCATCCTTCCATAGCTTTTTTGCATAAACACTTCCCAATGCGTGGTCGTAATGAGAATGGGTCAGAAAAATATAGTCAAGCCTTCTCTCACCGAGAAGCTTTTTTATGTTCTGAGCAACAGCATCCCCCGTAAAAGCAACTCCGGAATCATAAAGTATCGCGCATTTTCCGTCATCAATCAGAAAAGCGCTGTCGCCCTGATGTGCCCTCACATCATATATTTTTATTTTTTCAGTCATAGAAAACCTCGTATTACATCGAATAAATTGCAACAAAAGCCGGCATCGTTGCAATGCACACAACCGTTGTTGCTATGTTTACGGCAACTGCAAAGTCGGCATCGCGCCCCGAAAGCTGCGCAAACTGCATAACCGTTGCTGCAGCAGGCGTCATTGCCGCGAGGAATGACACCAAAAGTATGTTTTCCGCATTTGCAATTCCCGCAAAGCTGCCGATAATTTTAAGTATAACAAGAACCACCGCCGGGCAGACTATCATCCTCATGGCAAGCACGAGATACAGTCTTTTATTTTTTATCATCTTCTTGAAATCAACCTGCGCGGCAAGTATTCCGGCAATGAGCATTCCCACGTTTCCGAGCATACCGCCGAGCGATGAGGTGATATCCTTCACAAACACAGGAAGGCGTATTCCGCAAAGCATAAACACAACTCCGACTGCAATTGCAATTATATTTACGTTAAGCAATATCTTTTTGATATTGAACTTCTCATTCTCAGAAAACATCCGTATGCCGTGTGACCAGATAAAAACAAGCTGAACAGACATAAACGCACAGCTGTATATAACCCATTCTTCTCCGAGCACAAAAGATACGATGGGAATAATAAGATTTGCGGCATTTGAATACATAACAGACGCCCGCTCGGCACTCGTTCCGTGTGCCGCACGCTTGTATATCGCATCTATGCCAAGCAGAACAATGTGGATAACAACCGCCGCAATATACGCAAGCCCTATTCCCTTTGTAAGCTCCGGCGTCAGCTCCACGTCAAACGAGTTTATAATCGCCGCCGGCATAAGCATATATAGAGATATCTTAGACAGCACCGTGCCGTCGCTCTCGCGAATAACCTTAAATTTAACGAGAAGAAATCCCAAAACAAGAACTATAAAAAGCTGCAAAATCTTATATAGCAATAAATATGAAATCATTTTAGTCCCTCTGAAAATTCAATCAGTATTTTTTCCACGTCTGCGGAAGCAGCAGAATCATAACCGGGAAAAGCTCAAGCCTTCCGCAAATCATATCAAACGTAAGCACAAGCTTTGACAGCGGCGAAAATCCGGCGTAATTCCCCGTCGGTCCCACTGCCGAAAGTCCCGGACCAACGTTATTAAGCGTTGCGGCAACCGCCGTAAGATTGGTTTCAAGGCTCATCTTGTCAAAAGCGATAATAATCATCGACAAAACAAAAATTCCTATATAGCATATCATAAAAGAAGTAGCGCGCCTTGTTGTTTCATCATCAATCCGCTTACCGTTCATATGAATCGTCTTTATACTTTTCGGATGTACCAGTGCCGTGAATTCCTTTTTAAGGGATTTCAGCATTATCAGAATACGCGAAACCTTTATTCCGCCGCCGGTAGAGCCGGCGCACGCGCCCACAAACATAAGCACAACCAGAATTGTTTTGGAAAATTCCGGCCATGCGTTAAAATCAACAGTTGTAAATCCCGATGTGGATATTATCGAAGCCACTGTAAAAGCAGTATGGTGCACAGCACTTCCCACGCTGTCAAACATCCCGCGGTTATTTATGACTATACACACTACGGCAGCCGCCACTATTCCAAAAAACAGTCTCAGCTCTTCATCCTTCCACACAGCAGAAAAGCGCTTTGCAATGATAAAGAAGTACATATTGAAGTTTATTGAAAAAAGCAACATAAATACCGTGACAACCGCTTGAATATACGTGCTGTATTCTGCCATGCTCGTATTTTTTATTCCGAAGCCTCCCGTGCCCGCTGTACCGAAAGCAGTGGTAACCGCATCAAAAAACGGCATGTCTCCGAACAGGAGAAACACAACCTGAAGAAAAGTAAGCCCGATATACATTCCGTAAAGAAGCTTTGAATTTGTATTGGCTTTGGGAAGAATTTTCTCAACCTTAGGTCCCGGAGACTCCGCACGTATAAGCTGCATATTATTCCCTCCGGCAAGAGACGCAATCGCCATAACAAAAACAAGCACCCCCATACCGCCAATCCAGTGGGTAAAGCTTCTCCAGAACAACATACACCTGCTGAGTGCTTCAACATCAGTCAGAATGGTTGCTCCGGTTGTTGTAAATCCGGATGCCGTTTCGAAAAAGCAGTCTATAAAGCTCGGAATTTCATGTGAAAAGTAGAACGGAAGCCCGCCTATAAGGCTCATAACAAACCACGCAACCGAAACCGTAACGAGAGCTTCTCTTGCGTAAAGCTCGCGTTTTTTTGGTTTCAGCAAAAACAACGGCAGGCCTATTCCAATCGCAAGCAATATAGCCGGCGCAAACGCAACACCGGAGCTCTCCTGATAGTAAAGAGCAACCATCACCGGAAGCAGCATCGCAACAGCATCGAACAATAAAATACAACCATTAAGTTTCAATACATACTTAACATTCATTTACTTCACACCGTTTCATCTTCAAGTATCTGTTCCAATCTGCTTATGCCCTTGTGGGTTGTAACCACAATAACCGTATCTCCCATCTGTATACTGTCCTTACCGGTCGGAGTGAAAGTCTTGCCGTCGCGCGTTATACATGCAACAAGAGTCCCCTTCCTGATATCGAGGTCAGCAAATGGTACATCGAGAATAAGTGAATTCTGACGGATACGAAACTCAAGCGCCTCAACCCTGTCATCAACAATTCTGTGAAGCGATTCCATCCCCGCCTCCCACGAATTTTGCATAACTCGTACATATTGCAAAATTCTGTCTGCCGTAATATGCTTCGGATACACAATACTGCCTATCGGCATACCTTTGAGAACATCATCAAAATCAAAATGCTTGATTTTCGTTATAACCTTCGCATTCGGAACCTGCTGCGAGGCGTATATCGACATAAGAACATTCTGCTCGTCAACTCCCGTAAGACTAAGCACCGCATCCGCATTTTCTATATGCTCCTCATGCAGAAGATGGTTATTTGTTCCGTCACCGTGAATAATCATAGCTTCGGGAAGAAGCTCAGAAAGCTCCTCACACCGATTTAAATCTATTTCAATTATCTTCACCTTGATTCCTGACTCAAGAAGTTTTTTAGTGAGATAATACGTGATTCTTCCGCCACCGAGAATGACAACATTTTTGATTCTCGATGCAACCGCGCCAACCTTTGAAAAGAAATCATTTGCAACCTTGATCGGCGCAACAAACGAAATAACATCTCCCGCACGCAGTATGAAATCACCTGTCGGAACAAAAACCTCGTTTCCGCGCTCTACCGCACAGATAAACACGGTGGTTTTGAGATTTGTACGCAGCTGATGAATACGCAATTCATGAAGGATAGAGCCTTCCGGGATTGCGTATTTCATTATTTCAACTCTGCCCTTTGCAAAAGTTTCCACCTGAATAGCAGTCGGAAAACGAAGCAAACGCGAAATTTCATTCGCAGCGGCAAGCTCTGGATTGATAGCAAGGCTAAGCCCCAGATCATCCTTTATAAGATTTATACCGTCTGCATAAATGGGATTGCGTACACGCGCAATTGTATTTTTTGCACCGAGCTTTTTGGCAAGAAGACAGCTTAAAAGGTTAATCTCATCAGACTTCGTCATAGCGATGAGAAGGTCACAGCTTTCAACCTCGGCATCGCGAAGCACGGAAACGGATTCTCCCTGCCCCTCAACGCACATAACGTCAAGCATATTGCCGATCTCTTCAAGCTTTTCAGCATCGGTATCTATTACTACTATACTGTGATTTTCGGCAGCAAGCTCACGAACAAGAGTAGTTCCTACCTTGCCGCAACCGACAATAATAATTTTCACTTTAACATTCTCCTTAATGAAGTATTGCCTCAGTGTAATTGTACCACTTTTATCTCCATTAATCAATCCATTTTATAATTATTTTACCAATTCTTTGCTCGGCGCACAAATTAACAGCGGGCACAAATCCCACACCGATTGCGGAATGCTTTAATTGTGTTAT
>JAFQGO010000165.1:0-5654 GCA_017398225.1 Oscillospiraceae bacterium
CCGACAGGAGTCGAACCTGCGGCCTTCAGAGTCGGAGTCTGACGCTCTATCCAACTGAGCTACGGGCGCACAAATATCACTTTAACAGTATACCAAATTTTGTGCTTTTTGTAAAGGTTAAATTTTCGTATAAATCCGTTTTTATGTGACAAAATAACTGTCGCAGAGGTGATTGATAATGAATATGTCTAAAAAGGAATATGCAGAATACGTGAAAAATCTTGAACCTGCATCTCCGCATCTTAAAAATTTTATAAAAGCATTTCTCATCGGCGGCGCAATATGTATTCTGGGACAAATACTTTTAAATATGTATATGTCCTTCGGATTGGATCGCGACAATGCATCTGCGGCCGTTTCAATAACGCTGATCGGTCTTTCCGCGCTTCTTACAGGCTTTGGTATATATGATAAAATCGCAAAACACGCAGGCGCAGGTACGCTCGTTCCGATAACAGGCTTTGCAAACTCCATTGTCTCCGAAGCGCTCGAATTCAAAAGCGAAGGATATATTCTCGGTATGTGTGCAAATATGTTCAAGCTCGCAGGACCGGTTCTTGTTATGGGCATATCGGCAAGCATTTTTTACGGAATCATTCTTCTGTTCTTATAGGTGGATATAATGAAGGGAAAAGAAACTGTATTTTTTAAAAACGCACCCAAAATTCTCGGCACGGGATGCATTGTCGGAAAAAATGAGAGCGACGGTCCGCTCGCCGAATACTTTGACGAGCGTATTACCGACGGACGCTACGGCGAAAAGACGTGGGAGCAGGCAGAGAGCAAATTTCATAACACAGCACTGGAATTTGCTTTAAAAAAAGCCGGCATCACAGCAAATGAATTAGGATGCATTCTCGGCGGTGACCTTCTCAACCAATGTGTGGCGGCAAGCTTTGCATGGCGCGATTCCGGAATACCTTTCATCGGACTTTACGGCGCATGCTCAACCTTTGTCGAAGGCCTCGCTCTTGCAGGACAGTTTGTGGATGCCGCAAGCTTGCCTACCGCAGCGGTCAGCGTTTCCTCACATTTTTGCACGGCAGAGCGGCAGTATCGCAACCCTCTCGCTTACGGTGGTCAGCGACCGCCTACGGCACAGCGTACCGTGACGGGTGCCGGCTGTGCAATTGTCGGGAAAACCGACAAGGATGCTCCCGAAATAAAGTGTGCAACCTTCGGCCGCGTTACGGACTCCGGAATATCGGATGCAAACAATATGGGCGCGGCAATGGCACCTGCCGCATATGAAACTCTTTCCACGCATTTTAAAAACACAAACACCGTACCGTCTGATTACGACCTTATTGCAACGGGCGACCTCGGTGAAGTGGGGCGAAAAATACTCATTGATCTTCTCTCCCGCGACGGGATAAGCTTAGGAGATGAATATATAGACTGCGGATGCGAAATGTTTGATATAAAGAGACAGGATATGCACTCCGGTGCATCCGGTTGCGCGTGTGCCGCAACTGTTTTTTCTGGATATATTATGCACGGGCTCTTAAAAAAACGATGGAAAAAGGTTTTGCTTGCCGGAACGGGTTCTCTTCAGTCTCCGCTGACGGTTCAGCAAAAAGAAACAATCCCGGGCGTTTGCCACGCCGTTGTGATAGAGGTGTAAACATTATGGAGTTTTTACGCGCGTTTTTGGTCGGCGGTCTTTTATGCGGAATAGGGCAGATTTTAATTGACCGCACAAAGCTCACCCCCGCACGTATTCTCACAGGCTACGTTGTTACAGGTGTTATTCTGTCTGCCATAGGATTATACGGTCCCATTGCGGATTTTGCAGGCGCCGGCGCAAGCGTTCCTCTTACCGGTTTCGGGCATCTTCTTGCAAAGGGTGTGAAGAAAGCGGTGGAAGCTGAAGGCTTCCTTGGTGTCTTTAAAGGCGGTATTACGGCATCCGCTGCCGGAATATCGGCATCGGTTCTGTTCGGGCTTCTTGTTTCCGTGATATTCAAAACGCACGAGAAGTAAAGATTCTTCCCTCTTATGAAGTCGAAGAACGCACGGCAAAAGCCGTGCGTTCTTCTTTGAGGAAACACTATCTAACACGAGAGTAAGCTGATTAAAGCAGTCTGCAACATACAAAGCTGCAAACAATATAATTTGATAAACATCTTAATATAATTTTACCCTTATTCTCTCTTTTTGTCAATCGTTTTTTATTTATTTTTGATATAAAAACAGTTTATTCAAACTACATAAATAGTGGAATCAAGTTTCCGGCTTTGACAAGCTTATAATAATATGATAGAATACATCGTAAAACTTTTTTATTCATAGCTTTAGAAATTCAATTTATAAAGGACGATACATATGATAGGCGTTATCACAAACACTCTCACCGTGCTTTTAGGCTCAGCGATAGGCTTACTTCTAAAAAAAGGTATTCCTGATCGCGTTTCACAGGCGGTTATGACCGCAATAGGGCTGTGCACGGTCTATATCGGCATAGACGGCGCACTCTCCGGCTCAAACACGATTGTTCTTATAGTTTCAATGGTGCTCGGCACGATAATCGGAACATTTCTTGATATTGACGGAAATATAAACGCCGTCGGGCAATTCTTTGAACGGAAATTCCGACGTGACGGTGAAAAGGTTTCCGTTGCCGAAGGGTTTATGACCGGCAGCCTGCTCTTCTGCGTGGGCGCAATGACTATCGTCGGCTCCCTCAACTCCGGTCTTTCCGGTGACCACACGCTGATTTTCACAAAATCCGTACTTGATCTCATATCCTCGTGTATGCTTGCAAGCTCGCTCGGCATCGGCGTTATGCTTGCCGCAATCTTTGTTTTTCTCTTTCAGGGTGCGCTCGTTCTCGGTGCAGGTCTTCTTCAGGGCGTTCTTACCGATGCGGCTCTTATTTCTGAGATAACGTGCGCCGGAAGCGTGATTATAGTCGGACTCGGACTTAACATTCTCGGCATTTCCAAAATCAAGGTTGCGGATATGCTCCCCGCTCCGTTTCTCGTCCCGCTGATATACTTTTTGTTTAACTTAATTCCGATAGCCATTTAAAATAATAAGAAAACGGAGATGTAGAAAGTCACTGACCTTTTACATCTCCGGCTTTTATTCCTCAATATTTATGTTATATTCCTTCACACCGCCGTGCGAACCGAAAACCTTCCAGCTTCCCGCCCCGAGGCGTTGCAGTATCGCGCGGCGTTCCTCCGCGCAAAGCTTCGGGTCAGTGTCCACAGACGTCATAAGAATAGGCGCGTATGTGTTATATTGCTTCTGCTCCGGCGTCATTCCCTTGATATTTACATATATATCTCCGGTAAACGCAATGTGATGAGCATAGTCGATAAGCACCGTCTCGCCCGGGAGATGCCCGCCCTTTCCTTCATACACCTCAAAGCTTAAATCGCCAAACTCGAAATTCCCCGTTTGGCGCAGAAGTGATTTTTGCGCATTCTCCGATTTCCACGGCGAGATAATCTTATCGGGATTTATGAACTTGTGCGAGGTTAAAATTCTGCACGTTCTTACATACGGCTTGTGAAGCGGGTTTTCTTCGCGGAAGCCGTCGCGCCCTTCATATTCAAGAGCGAGGCATTCGCGCGTTTTTTCGCTTGCATAAATCTTATCAAACTCCGATGCAAGACCGCAGTGGTCAACATCGGCATGGGTGAGAAACAGCACCTTGTCAAGGCTGTCATAATCAGGCATCAGGCGGTGCAAAAGCTCCAGCATCTCCTTTCGGTAGCACGCATATCCGCTGTCAACAAAAAGAGCCTTGCTTCCGTTTCGTATTATCGCCGTATTACTCCCACACGGCGGCTCAATAAGCAAAAGATACGTATTATCCGTAAGCTCATGGCGGCTTATGCGCGGGTTAAACGCCTCTCCGCGGCATTCGCTAAGAAGCTTTGCAAACTTTCCTATGCTGTCAAAGGTACGGAATGGGGAAAGCCCCTTTTCATCGAGCGTCTGCATCGCAAGGTTTGCATTTACCAAAAGCTCGTTTTTATCCTCTCCGGAAAGGTTCATCCCCTCGGCAAGGCTTGAAACAAATGAGTTGTAAAAAATGCTGTTGTCAAACACCTTTTCTGCCGGGTTATAGTCAATTACGCGCACATCGCAAAGCTCCTCAGCACGCGAGAGAAACTCGGCAATTTTTTCCGAGCCGTCAACGAAAAGCCCCATCTTAAACAGCTGATAATCCGTTCCGTTTTCCTGTGAGCTGATGTATGAAATATTAAATTCAAACTCATCTATTAGTGCCAGAACATCCGTAACGCTGCCCGGCACGTCGCGCAGGCGGAATTCAAGCAGAACAACGCTTTTCTCGTCGGTTATATTGCGGAGATATCCTATCTCACGAAGCTTAAACTCTGCCTGCTCAAGCTGCTCACGCTTCCCTTCAGCATCAATAAAAAGAGTGTGCGAGTCTACCGCCTTGTTGTAGCTTACGCGGGTTATATTAACGCCGAGAGATGCAAAAAGACGGCTTGCCTTTAAAAATGCGCCGATATGATTCGGCATTGTTGTGACATACGTTTTTTTCATTTACTTTCCTTCTTCGCGCTTTGTTTTATATAAGTGTTCCGGTTGTAGTTTCTCCTTGAATTTGTTAATTATAATTATAGTCAAAAAGCAATTATATGTCAACACGAATATATACGGTAAATTCGTGCAAATAAACGCTTTTGTCTTGATTTCTATTTTTCTTGGGTGTATAATAAACTCAAATATTATACATCGGAGGTACAATCTTATGTTATGGACAAATCTTCGCAGTGATGAGTTTCCGGCGGCTGTTGAAAAATGCAACGGCGTGTGCGTCATTCCGGTCGGATGCGTTGAGGCACACGGAATTCACCTTCCGCTCGGTTGTGACACTATAAAGGGTCAGGAATTTGCTCTGCGCGCATCGGAAAAAGAGCCTGTTTGCGTTTTCCCGGGAATGTGGTTCGGCGAAAAGAGCGGCGCGGGCGAATATCCCGGCACTATCATCTTCCCTACAAAGCTCATCTGGGATATATTGGAGCAGTCGTGCTATGAAATTGCGCGCAACGGCTTTAAAAAGATTATCATTTTAAGCTCACACGGCGGAAACAGCGCAATGCTTCAGGCGTTCGTCCGCTATATGCTGCAGAAAAAGCCCGATTTTATCGTATATTACTATTATCAGGCACTTGTCAAGGCAGACGAGCTTCTTGATAACACAAGCAAATATCCGTACCTTACCGATGAGGATATCAGCATTATTCAGGACTTTAAGGACAAGGGCAAGGTTGACGGTCACGGCGGATTTTTTGAAACAGGAAGCCTTTATGACATCTGCCCCGAGCTTGTGCGCCTTGACCTTATGGACAAGAAGAGCGGCGTGTCAACCAAGCGTTTTGCTGAATTTGATAAGCATAAGGTGTACACTCCGTTTGGCTGGATGGGCAACTATCCGGATTCTTACTCCGCGGATATGCACTACGGCTTGAACGAGCGCATCGCCCGTGCAATCGGCGAAAAGACGGTCGAAAACACCTGCGAAGCATTCAAGTTCATCCGCGAAGAAACGATATCCGTAGAATACCACAAAGAATGGCTTGCAAAGCAGAAGTAAGAAGCATATAAAGCATGCGGACAGCTCAGTTTGAGCTGTCCGTATGTCTTTAAATCCATCTTTTCATGATGTA
>JAFQGO010000013.1:0-3812 GCA_017398225.1 Oscillospiraceae bacterium
AGCCGCAAACCTCCTTAACCACAATCGGAAAACCAAGCTTTTCGGCAACGGACGTGAGAAACGACGTATCAGTAAACCCGATATTGGGGAACGTCATCGGTGCTATTATTGTTTTGGGACATGGAATATCGCCGAGTGCAAGATGCATTTTTGCTTTATCATCACATTTTTCAATCGCATCCGCGGAATTTACGCACAAAATCCCCTTTTCTTCAATCGCCCTCGCAAGAGACACATCCTTGTCCCAGAAGAGGACAAAATCCGGCTTCTCGCGAAACGGAATATCCTCACCGTGAATGTGGCAAAGGGAGGAATTAGTATAGAGCGAGAGGGAAACCTCTCGCTCTGAGAATGCAGTTTCAAGCCGCGAATATATATCGCGGAACTTCTCTGTTGCCAGGAAGTTATTTACAACAAGCGCACCCTTCATTTTGTTATCACCAGAAAAGCCATACGAGAATATATCCCGAAAGCACGGCAACAAGCGTGAACGGAACGCCGATGCGCATAAAGTCACGCGTTTTTACCTCGTGTCCCTCACCGCGGAGAATTCCGATACCCGTGATGTTTGCCGATGCACCGATGGGGCTTAAATTTCCGCCGAGCGTTGCGCCGACGAGAAGCCCGAACGCAAGAAGAGTCGGCTCCATGCCAAGCTGTGAGGAAAGGCTCATAACAACAGGAAGCATCGTTGCAACATACGGGATGTTGTCAATAAACGCCGAGAGAAGGACTGATGCCCATACAATGACGCTATAGATTACGAACTTGTTGTTGCCAAGCTTTAAGAAAAGCTGACTTATTGCGTCGATAACACCCTTGTCCTCAATTCCTGCAATAACAACGAAAAGACCTGCAAGAAGACCGAGAGTGAAAAAGTCAATTTCCTTGAACACATCGCGGATGACGGTTTTGTTCTTCTTGAAAATAAGCTCACGAAGAACACCAATCACCATAAGCGCCATACAGATGTATCCGTTGGTTTCTGCGGGCTTTTCGGGAATAAACGATGCAACAATGAGAAGAACAATGGTTCCCACAAGAAGAACGGTCGGGAAATAATCACGCACTTCTGTGCGGTTGTGCGACTCTATCGGCTGCTTTTCCTTTCTGAAAAGCCACATAAGAATGAATGCAGATGCAACCGCACCCGTCTGAACAACCCAGAAAAGACCGGGGGCACCCTTGTACCAGAAGAAGTCAAGGAACGTCATATCAAGTGCGCCGCCGAGAAGGATTGACGTGGTATCTCCTACGAGCGTTGCCGCACCCTGAAGGTTTGACGAAACGGCAATTGAGATAATCATTGCAACGGGGTTTATCTTAAGCTTTTTTGCAATATCAAGCGCAACGGGCGCAATCATAAGCACCGTTGCAACGTTGTCAACAAACGCAGAAATTATCCCGGCAAAAAGAGAAAGCCAGACAACTGCCCATTTAACGTTGGGGACTTTGTCAATAATAATATCTGCAAGAAGGTCTGGCATCTTGGACTCGATGAAAAGATACACAGTACCCATCGTACCTGCAATCATCATAAGAACATTCCAGTCAATCGCGCCCCATATATCGGGAAGCGTGAAGCGGCACATTACCGAAAACACGACGGCAGAGCCTATTGCGATATACGGGCGCAGCTTCTGGAAAGTGAATAGCAGAACGTATGTAATGCCAAAAACGATTAATGCGGGGACCATTTAAAAGCAACTCCTTTATTTTTGAAAAATCTTTATACAGTATACCATAAGCATAGGCGAAATGGTATACTTTAGCCATATTTTCCGGCTTCCGGCAAAGCCGGAGAGGAAAATGGCATTAAAACAAAATAATAACTGCTTTTGCAGCTATTATACCATAATACGGCAAGATATGCAAGAAAAAGACGTTTGTACGCATCGCATTTGTCGCTTTTTTCTTATGCTTCCGCAATCGCTTCAACTTCGATAAGCACGCCTTTTGGAAGCTTTGAAACCTCAACGCACGAGCGTGCCGGATACGGCGCTGAAAAATATGTTTCATAAATCTGATTTACTTTTGCAAAATCGTCCATATTCTGAATAAACACAGTTGTTTTTATCGTTTTAGCAATGTTTGTTCCCGCTGCCTCAAGCAAATTCTTGAGATTTGTAAAAACCTGATTTGCCTGTGCCTCAATCCCGTCCGGAATTTCTCCCGTCAATGGATTGACGGGTATTTGCCCCGATGTGAATAACATATTGTTCGTTACAACCGCCTGTGAATACGGTCCGACAGCCGCCGGTGCATTGTTCGTCTGTATTTCTTTCATTTTCTTTTTTTCCTTGTCTATTTATTCGTTTTTATTAAAATTATTACTAAAACATTGCCCTTCACGATTATCACATAAACGGTTCTTTGGTTTCTCTGTGAAGCTCTATTTCATCTGCAACCGAGGCGCTTTTGCGCATCTTTATAAGATACATAACCGTTTCTGCTATATCCTCCGGAAGAAGCATCCCTTCGCCCGTAAGGTCCGGTCTGGATATCTTTACCATATCGGTAAATACCGCCCCCGGGCTTATTACGTGGACTCTTACACCCTTTTTGTAATATTCCTTGCTAAGTGCCTTACTGAAACCAAGTAACGCATGCTTTGACGCGGCATACGCACTTTGCAGGGCATATCCCTGGTGCGCGGTTACGGAAGCGATATTGATAATCGTTCCGCAGGAGGACTTCATAAGATACGGAAGTGCTGTTTTACACATAAGAAACGGCGCTCTTGCGTTAGTCGCCATAATCTCATCGTATTCTTCCATGGAAATTTCCTCAAAAGCCTTTGACTGTGCAATTCCCGCATTGTTAATCAGAAAATCAACTCCACCGTAGACGGCAACGGTTTTGTCAAATACTTCTTTTATGTAATTATCATCGCAGATATCCCCGGGGAGAATAAGGCATTCTCTTCCGTTTGCTGTCTTCCTGAGTTTCGCTTCATTTCGTCCCATCAAAACAAGCTTAAACCCGCAGGAAAAGAGCGCCTCTGCTATCGCTGAACCGATTCCGCCCCCTGCACCCGTTATAATACAAACTTTATTTTTCATTCCATCACCTTTTAGCTTTCTCTTCATTATCCGACACCTTTACTATAATTTTGTCAAGTTGGGGACAAAATTATATTTAAAGAATTTATCTTTCTGTAAGCTTTGTTCATTTTTGTAAAACATCCCGAAAATCTGAAACAATATATAAATAAACCAATAAACGGCATCAATCATCCCGTGCATTTTGAATGAGGATTCTTTGTTCTGAAATCAGATCATGGCATATCAGCTTATCGCTTTCTAAATTCTCTGCAAAAAGCGATACGGCATTGATTTGGGAGTTGTTATATGTGGTGTAATAATATATCCCCTTATCGGTATTACAACAGGATGTGTAATGGGTGATCTCATACTCGTCTCCGACCTTTACCGCACCCCGTATCTGATATACGGAATAAAGGATATGAAAAAACTGATTTATTCTCTCCTGCTCAGTTTTTCCAAAAACAGAGTTAAGCTTTAAAAAAGCAGTCTTTACAAATCTTGATGCCGATGACAAGTCGCCCGGGAGCCCGATTCCTCCCATCCCCCTCGAATAGGGCTTTAAATCAACTTTATCCGAAAAAACATTCCTTGTCTCTTCTGCTGTAGCCGACATATAGTTCGTGAGATTGAACATCTGCATATCAAATGGCGGGTTATTCGTCAGAACTCCGGCAGGTGTATTATAAACTCTGATGCCGTCTTTTGTCTGTTCGACAACCACCGCCTCATTTCTGTCAGCAATTATCCAATGCAGCGGCGACGGCG
>JAFQGO010000166.1:0-3560 GCA_017398225.1 Oscillospiraceae bacterium
CCCGATCGGGAGAGAACTGCCCATCGTCAAGATGTGTATGTGTGTCAAAATACATATCGTAATATTCCTTATAAATTATACTGTTCCGAATAACGATTCAAACGTTTTGCAGAGTATCTGCTCGTTCATTTCCTCTGTGAGCCCGAGGTTAAGGAGCTTAGAAAGCTCCTCGGCAGGTGTCCACATAGGAAAGTCCGAGCCGAACATAAACTGCTCTGCACCGAATTTGTCGATAAAGGCGAGCGCCTCGTCCGGCTTCATCACCCAAAGCGAGCTTGATGTGTCGAAGTACAGGTTTTTATGCTTCGGATACTCCCATGCGTGCTCCCATTCGGAATATCCGCCGAAATGTGCGGCGATGCATTTAAGGTCAGGAAATTTTTCAAGCACGCGGATGAGCCTGCGCGGACCGGAAAAGTCATAACGCTTATCACCGGTATGGAAAAGAACCGGGATTTTTTTGCGTTCCAGAAGCGCGTATGTAGGAAACATTTTTTCATCGTCTATTGCAAAGCGCTGAAAATCCGGATGATATTTTACGCCGTGCAGACCAAGCGCTTCTATTCGCTCTATTTCCTTCGCGCTGTCTTCTGTGTCCGGATGGAGAGTTGCAACTCCGAAAAACTCCGGATATTTTTTGCATTTTTCCGCGATGAAATCGTTTATAGACTCGACCTGATGCGGAGTTGTTGCAGGGGAGCAGACGAGCGCACGGGAGATACCGGCTTCACGAAGCTTTTCCGAAAGCGTATGCGCCATTCCGTCATGGTGCATCTCAACCCCGTAGAACTCTCCGGTTGCACCGCTTGCTTTGAGCGCGATTTTCTGTGGAAAGATATGTGCGTGGGAATCTGTTATTTTCACTTTGAATTCGACCTTTCGTAATAAAAAAACGGATTAGCTGAGGAAATCCTTAAGCATTTTGGAGCGGCTGGGATGGCGCAGCTTGCGCAGTGCTTTTGCCTCAATCTGACGTATACGCTCACGCGTGACGTTGAACTCCTTGCCAACCTCCTCAAGTGTGCGTGTTCTTCCGTCCTCGATGCCGAAGCGGAGCTTGAGCACCTTCTCCTCACGCGGAGTGAGCGTGCCGAGAACATCTACAAGCTGTTCGCGCAAAAGGGTGAAGGAGGCTGCCTCTGCCGGCTCCTGTGCATCCTCTGCCGGTATGAAATCGCCGAGATGCGAATCCTCCTCTTCACCGATAGGTGTTTCAAGAGATACCGGCTCCTGCGCAATTTTGAGGATATCACGGACTCTGTGCACGGGAATCTGCATTTCTCTTGCAATTTCTTCAGGCGACGGATCGTGACCGAGCTCCTGAAGAAGCTGGCGCGATACGCGGATAACCTTGTTTATAGTTTCTACCATATGAACCGGGATACGGATTGTACGCGCCTGGTCGGCAATAGCACGGGTGATAGCCTGGCGAATCCACCAGGTTGCGTAGGTTGAAAACTTATATCCCTTTGTGTGGTCAAACTTTTCAACAGCTTTAATAAGGCCGAGATTGCCCTCCTGAATAAGGTCAAGGAAAAGCATTCCGCGCCCTACATAGCGTTTTGCAATGGAAACAACAAGACGGAGATTTGCCTCTGCAAGGCGCACCTTTGCCTTTTCGTCGCCCTGTGCCATACGGTCAGCAAGCTCAACCTCTTCATCCGGGGAGAGAAGGTCAACCTTACCTATTTCCTTCAGATAAATACGGACGTGGTCATCAATTGAAAGACCTTCCATAAGCGCTGCGCTGTCAACAAGCTCTTCCTCCGGAATTTCCTCGATATCGTCAAGATCCTCGGGGATATCCTCAAGAAAATCATCTTCAGGAGGAAGATCCTGAATAAATTCCTCAAGCGGAAGCTCGATCCCAAGGTGTTCAAGCGTATCATAGAGCTT
Organism: Oscillospiraceae bacterium; assembly: GCA_017398225.1. GTDB lineage: Bacteria > Bacillota > Clostridia > Oscillospirales > JAAYXM01 > SIG480. The sequence continues at coordinate 1,897 of JAFQGO010000166.1, forward strand.
CTCGATCTGGTCGGAGTTCATTTCAAGCTCTGCGGCAACATCCATAAGCTCTTTCTGTGAGAGCTTTCCGCGCTTTTTACCTGTTTCGATAAGCTCGCGGAGAATCTGCTTTTTTTCCTGTGCGGTTGTTACTTTTTCGTTATTTTCCTTATCCATTGTTTAACCCCTTCTTTTTTCTGTAGTATTCTGCGGCGGCGAGAATCGCCTCATCGCTTAGCTTTCCCTCACCTTTTATGTTTTCGCCCTGTATTATGTCAATGTAGTCATCTGCCGCGTCTGCGCTTTTTTCTGCATTGCGGGCAAGCACGGCGGCAAGATGCGCGTTTTCGCTTTCCGAAAAGGTTTCGGAAAAAACGCTCATCTCCGTTTCTAACCCCTCGCGGGCGCGCGCACAGACAATATCAAATGCACGGCCGAGCAGAGGCGAAGAAAACATGCTTCCTGAGATGCGTTCTGAAACTCCGGAGCAGAGCTGTGTGTCTGACATACACACAGTCAGCAGTGCTTCTTCCGCGATTGCCGAGTGCGGGTTTGTATACCGCTCTGAGCGTTCGCGCGGCATAATTGAGCTTACGGGATCGAGAATTTTTCTTTCCGCCTCTCGTTTTTTCTCACGTATCAGCCGCTTTCGTTCGCGTTCTGCCTCCTGAAGGATAGCGTCACGTGTGACGTTAGTTTCCTGCGCAACGCGCCCTGCGTAAATTTCGCGCTCGATTGTGCTTTGCATTCGTGCAAGCTGACCGACCGCAGACTTGATATATGCAACCCTCTGTTTATCATCGGAGAGATCCAGCTCCTGACGCGCCGCTGCAAGGCGGTATTCCGCGGCAGGAAGCGCGTTTTCTATAAGCTTTGCATACTTTTCCCGCCCGAATTTTTTTATAAACTCGTCCGGGTCTTTAGCACCGGTCATAACGATTACACGGACATCCAACCCCGCTTTTTTTAGAATGTCAATTGCACGCTCCGTTGCGGCGCGGCCGGCTTTGTCAGAGTCATATGCTATGACAACACGGCTTTTGTATTTTGATATAAGGTGCGCCTGTTCATCCGTAAGTGCGGTGCCGAGCGATGCAACGGCGCTGTCAAAGCCAGCCTGATGCAGGGCAATAACGTCCATATATCCTTCGGCAAGAATCATATAATCCGCACGGCTTGACTTAGCTATGTTCAAAGCATACAGATTTTTTCTTTTATTAAAAACGGAGGATTCGGGAGAATTTAAGTATTTTGGTTCTCCGTCGCCCATAATGCGTCCACCGAAGCCGATAACCGTTCCGCGGACATTTATTATCGGGAACATCGCACGGTCCCTGAAGCGATCATACACTCTGCCTTTTTCATTGGTAATTATAAGTCCTGCCTCAAGAAGCTCTGCTTTTGTGTATCCCTTCGCGGTGAGCGTATCTAAAAGTCCGGTCCATGCGTTGGGGGAATATCCGAGCCCAAAGCGCGTTATTGTTGCGGGAGAGAGACCGCGCCCGAGAAGATATCCTCTTGCGTCCGTTCCTTTATCTTCGCGGAGCTTTTCGTGGAAAAAGCGCGCGGCATCGCGGCATGCATCTTCCGCACGGCGGCGAAGGCTTCGCTCACCTGCACCGTAGTCAGACTGCGGAATTTCCATTCCTGCCCATTCGGCAAGCTTTGCCACGGCATCCGGAAAA
>JAFQGO010000167.1:0-6262 GCA_017398225.1 Oscillospiraceae bacterium
AACCTTATACTCCCACGAGAAGGTGTTTTCCATATCGTTATAGGTGCGGACATTTTTCAGCCAGGTTGAGCCGCACGGATAGGTCAGGTTCGGCCATCCCGTCGGGTCAGGACCGTATTTCACGTCTGCACCGGCATAGGTTCCGTAAAGGTTTCCGAACTCGTCCTCATACATCGGAGTTGCAACAGGCTCAGAGTTAAAGCCGGATATCGCTGTTATTTCGTCGGATTGTGAATGGAAGCTGTAGATGTGGTCATCTCCGCCCTTCACATGGAAGAAATCAACCGTATATGAGTTTTCATCATCAACATCAACCATCATAACCGTTCGCCGGTAATCATCAATTGTATAATGTACGGTCGAGCCGACATCCATAAGGCGAACCTTTCCCGAATCATCAAAATGATACGGCGTTGTACGCGGCGTGCTGACGTTGTTTTGCTTGCTTTCATTGACGGTTACAGTGTTATGAGCAAGCGTTGCTCTGTTCCATTCAAGACGGTTCGGCTGACTTCCGGTTTGTTCCGGATAACCGTTTTCGGGAGCAATGTTCAGACCGAAAGCTGACATAAATAGGTTAAAGCCGTCGGAATGTCCGTGACCGTCTGTTGCGCCGAAATACATTGCAACATCTCTTATCGTGTTGTTCTGTGTGCCGGAGGCTGCGGAGTTGTATTTTTCTCCTGTGCGCAAAACCGCAAAGCCAAAGCCTGCGAGCATATCGCTCGAAAGGTTAAGCTCACCCTCTTCTTCAATCGTTTTCTCGATAAAATCGGTAATTTTTTCCGGGTTTTCATCAAAAATTGAGCCGTTAAGACCGTCAAGCTTATTTCCGTTGAACATATACACTGCCTGCGCCAGCCTCTTGTCCTCAACATATTTCAGTGCGAGCAGGGAATCTGCCTGATCCACAACAAGACCGCTGCCGGCAAAACTACCCGTATCTCCGATCTGTGCGGTATAGTATCCGCCGAGCGTAAGCGCAACGTTTGCAGACAGCATTTTACGAAGCTTCGGGTTTAAAAACAGGTCATTAAGATCCTCGGTCGGGTTAAGCGGATAACCGTAAAGAATATCTGCGATACCAAGAATGTTGGTAATCCACAGGCTGTTATATGACGGTGAATTTTCATTCGGAATACCGTCGCTGTCAACCTCACCGACGAGATAATCCATAAGAGCCGCGCCGGCGATATCCTTAGGCTCACCCGTGTTGTAGGAGCTCATCGACGATGAAACAATAGAGCCGTTCATTATCCAGCTTATCATCTCCGGCGTTTCGGGAGAACGGTTTAAAGCAACCGCTGCCGCCGCAATAGCCTTTTGATGCATAAAGGTGTTACCCCATATGTCGCCCCTCTTTGCGAACTTGTGCATCTGTACAAGCAGATTATCCTCAATGTTTTTTCTCACCGCTCCGGGCGTATTCTTGAGATTGACGGGTATAAGCTCGCCGTTTTCATTTCTTTTCCAGTCCCCGTTTTCATCCTTTTCGTATACAGCGCCGTGCTGAGAAAGATATTCGATAACCTCGGGGTCATTGAAGACAGGAATGAATGCATCATATGCTACTGCAAAATCATATGTAAGGAAGGTCGACCATATCGGGTCTACTATTGTACCGCGCCACTCATCTCCGCGGTTATCCTTCCACCGGTACCAATCGTAATTCGGAAAAAGGTCTGCAACTCTGTCGAGCAGAATTGCGCCGGCTCGCCCGTACTTTTCATCGCCGGTGCGTAAAAACGCCTCTGCAAAAGCATTGATCGCACGGCGGACAACCTCGTCCATTTCTGATTTTGAACCGTTCTTGTACCAGATACCGTCGTGTGCATATACCGCTATGTATGTATGCTGAACGGGATATGAGGTTGTTTCATTGTATCTGTACTCAGCAAGCCCATCGCCGTCATCATCGTGATAGCTCGGATTATATCCGCGGTCGTTGGGGTCCGATGTGTACGGCTGCATATATCCGAGACCGTCATCAACATCCCATCGCGATGCCTGAGCCTCTGTGTCTACTCCGAGATCCTTCATTACATCCGAATATAAGTCGTTGGTAAGATATCCGCCTTTCGCACCGTAGCCGTAAAACTCGTAATACTCTTCGCTTCCGCGCTTTGCGTCTGGAACTTCACAGGCACATTCCGCATCTGCCGAACCGTGATGAATTAATCTGTGATGTGCTGAGAGCGCCCTGTCCATATCCCAGCGGTCTCCGCTTTCAGAGAGACCGAGCTTATAAAAGCTGCCAAAGTCATTCGATGGAAAAAGCCTTTTACAATCCGGGCACTGAACCTTCCACGGGCGGTTGATGGCATCCGTAACCCAACCGTAAGCACCGTATTCGACACTTATATCACAACCGCAATAACGGCAGGTGAATTTTGCGGGATCGTACTTATGTCCTACATGGTAATACCTGAAAACTCCTTCCGGAACCATCATATCATACAGCTTATCAAGATGAGGCAGATATACATCGGCACGTTCCTTTGCCGCGCGCACCTCATCCTTCGCCCATGAGTACTTTGCCGCATTGCTTGTTGCGTTCTCGCGCTCTTTGAGCGTGTATATCTGCGGGTTTACATTCGCATCACGGACAACCTCTACGGCAATCGGAGAAACAGATATATCTGCGGCGTTTTTATATGAAGGATCAATAACCGCAAGGATTTTCGCCGTTCCTATTTTCCTTCCGGCAAGAATATTATCTTCAACAATTTCCACACAATCGGCATCTGAGCCTTCCGCAAGCGTCCATATGACGAATTCATCCGGAATTTCAATGATATTGCCGCTGTTCATCTCGGCAACTGCGTAAATTTTCGTTTTGCCGTACACATATAAGCTCTCAAGCTCGGTGACTGCAAAAATTTGCTTTATTCCCGTATCGTCGGATACGCTTACCTCAAGACTTGCCGACTGAGAAATCCCTTTATAAGTAACTGCGGCGTTTACGGTTGCCGTTCCCTCGCCTGTCGCTGTTATAACACCGTTTTTATCTACGTTAACAACACTCTTGTTGCTCGATGAATAAACGACCGACTCCGTCCGAGCTTCGCTGCAGTCAATTATTTCGCCAAGCTGATTTTTCAGCACAAGTTTTGTTTCTGCAACATCATTCGGCGCAAAAGCATCAATGCTTGCAGTGAGCTCTGCGGTCGCAAATTCATCGGCATCTGTAAAAAGGAACTTTTTAAGATAAAGCGCATTTCCATCCTTGCCGTTTTTGCCGTCCCATGTAACCTTGTAAACCACAAAATATTCCTGCTCTGCCGCAACCTCACACACTCCGAATGTATTGAGGACATGCTCGCCCGCCTTTTCCGATTTGAAATCTACGGCACCGACATAATACTCACTGTCAGACGAAAGACAAGCGGCAAGCTCCTGCTCTGTCTCATCCGTCACCGGTATTATATAGCTTTCAAGTCGCGACTCATACTTAGTCGCCATTGTGTAAGTCTCCGAGCCGAGAATATATCTGCCGTTCTGAGGGAACTTCACCTTGAATGCAAGATATGCATCGTCCTCGCCGCCCTTCCATTGGATGATGGTATAGTTTGCATCTGCTTTCCCGAGCTTGATTTTCGTTACATCTTCTCTATCATCCTTGGGCTTTGTGAATTCATGGAATATCCAGTTGCGCGTCAGTGTGTATTCGGTAAAGTCCGTAAGATGTGTGTAATTGTCATCGGTATACACGCCCAATCTCGGCTCTATCACAAAGCTGTTGCCTGCCGCAGCCGCCGGCTCGGGAACCGTTATTTCAACATCATCGGTGAAATATTCGCCACCGCGCGCACTCACCCTTGCGCGCACTTTAGCAGTTCCCGGCTTTTGTGCAATAACCGAAAGCTTGTCATCGGAAAGCTTCAGCACCCCTTTCTCGCTTTCTTCGGATATCTCAATCTCAAGAATGTCACCGTCTGCAACTACGGTGCGGTTGAGAAGCTCTATCCCTGCGGAAAATTCTGCAGCATTTCCTATTTCCAAAACATCATCGGCATACAAATGTGCTTTCCATATTTTATAATCGTTGTCTACCGTAACTTCAAGCTCTTTTGTCAATATCACTCCGTTAATGACGACGGTTGTCACAACGGTGCCGGAGCCTTCCGAAAGAGCTGCAACTCCGTCTCCGTTATCGTTTATTTTTATAACATCCTCAGAGCCCGACTTAACCTCGTGATATATATAAGCATTGTCAAGCGAGATTTCAATTCCGTCTTCGTTTGTTACCTTTATCACATCAAAGAGAATTTCTTCGTTTTCGGCAAACGTTCTTGTTTTTGCACGCATTTCAGTCGCAAGCGAGAGCTGCGGGCCGCTTCCGCGAAGTGTTACTGCCTGCAAAAAGTTTGAAGCTCTTCCTGTTTTTCCGCTGACAGCTTCAATTATCATAAGATATTCGGAAAAACCATTCTCAAGCTCTTCTGCATCAAACACCTCTGCCGTAAAAGTGCCGGTAAACGGCACGTTTCCGGTGTAACCCTTGTTGGATGCGGTATTTTCATCGCAAAAGTCGGTGTGTGAGATGCGTGTCCCCTCGTTTTTGTATTTATCTATATTTTGTATTATATGGTCATAATTCATCTCGGCCGAGAACGGAACCATATATATGTCAACAGCACCCGCATTGTCTGCACGGTATCCGGAAACGTCTACGGCATATTTCCCTTCCGACGGAACCTTTACCTTGAATGCGTACCATTCTCCTATACCTAAGTTAAGATTGGTGTCTAATCTGTTCTTGGCGGGGTTGTTTTGTGTGGCAAGATAGCGATTAAGTGAATCCGCGGCAGATGCAGTGCCGGCAAGCAGTCCCCACGGGCGCTCTGCACCGTAATCTCCGTAGACATACCCTTCATACTGCTCTTTAGAAATGGGGTCCGCCCTTTTAGTAACATTTATTGCCATTGAGTCAGCTGTATCCTCATATGCACCCTGATAAAACAGATATTCGGCATCAACGCCGCAATATGCGTCATCAGGAATAACAGAAATTTCTACATCGGCATATTTTGAAATACCCGCAAGAGTGCCGGTGACGCGTACTTTTGCTTTTCCGTCTCCGACAGCCCATATATCCCCATTATCGTCCTTGCGAAGTGCATTATCAGCATTTTCGAGAATTTCAATTTTAACTGTTCCCGCGCTTCCGTCAATCTCATTGCCGTCGGACATCCACGTAACCTCCGGCGTCTGAAGCTTATGTCCCGTTTTGGGATTTTCTATCGTTGCCACGATCGAAGTAAGTTCGGTTACTTTGGTGAACGTTAAATTTCCGAAGGATCCAAAGACCTGTGTCGGAAAGCTGGTAGATTCTACCCACTCACTCGGTTTGCTGCTTACTGTTGCGATAAGCCACCAATTTCCTTTTATCGTCTCTTCATTAGCATAATCAATATCTATTTTAGGTGCAATTTTATTGAAATCCGTTCCTTCGGTTGCGTTTTTGACATAGTTCACCGACGACAGATGTATTACATCTGCCGAAGCACTCCAACTTTCGCTTCCAAGCTTTTGCGCCGAAGCTGAAATAGCGTTGATTCCATCAATGGTATTGACATTCCATTTGTTCTTACTTCTTGTTTCTTCACTCACAAGATATAAATCGGTTACTCCGTAATTGGACTGTTTTCCGTCCTGTGGATTTTGAAGAGCCGGAACATATACCCCCTCAGGAACATCTACAATTTGCAGAACCAATGCGTTTTTATGTACATCATCTTTTAAAGCGCTGCTCGAGTCACTTGTAGTTGAGAAGTATATAAACCCTTTTTCGTGAGCTGTGACAGACTGTGTTGCCGCACCGCCAAGGCGATACCACATTTTCCACTTATCGCTTCCTGTTTTTGTGTTGCTGGTATCTCCGCCTTTTATATTACCTATTGTTTCTTTCAAGGTATCCGTTACTTGAAAAACCTTCCTGCTACCTCCGTATGCAGATGCACCGAAAACGTATGTTAAGTTTCCGTTTTCATCCGCAGCAAAGACAATCCCTGCCGGAAGCATTGCAACAAGCGTTGCTATTATTAAAAATACACTTATAATCTTTTTCATAATATATCACTCCAATATATTTTATTATGTAAGCTTATTTTATACTTTATATCTAAAACATTCAAGCACCTTATTTTGACAAATCGGATAATTTTTTATTGACACTTATTTAAAATAGTAGTATATTTATTATACGAGGTGATTTATATGCTGGTTCCGGAATACAAAGATACATGGTTTCTTGACAAAC
>JAFQGO010000014.1:0-4582 GCA_017398225.1 Oscillospiraceae bacterium
AAGGAGGAAAAAGATAATGTTTAGTAAAATGGAAAATAAGTTAAATATTGTAAACAAGTCTAATGTATTCTTTCTTATAGGCGTCATCTTTGCTCTCATTGGTCTTGTTTCACTCATCATCCTTCCGTTCGGTGTAAATCTTTTCAACCTTGACATCGACTTTGCCGGCGGAACCACGATGACCTATAATATGCACAAGCAGCTTGACAAAGCAGAGCTTGACAATATCACGGCTATCGTTGAAAAGGCAACGGGTGCAGAGATATCATCGGCTCAGAAGTCCGGCGACGGCGACGAGCAGGTTGTTCTCAAGAGCGCAACGCTCTCTTCCGAACAGCGCGATGCAGCGTTCAATGCACTCAAGGAGGCTTATGGTCTCCACGACGGAACCGAGACGGTTGCTGAGGGCGAAACAGCTCACACAGACGTTATCTCCGTTGACAACGTTGACCCGGTAATGGGCAACGATCTTCGCAATTCCGCAATCAAGGCGGCGTTCCTTGCAATCCTATTCATGCTTATCTACATTGCAATCCGCTTTGACGTTCGCTCCGGTCTTGCGGCAATCGTTGCGCTTGCTCACGACGTTCTCGTTGTTATCAGCGCATACGTTATCTTCAGAATTCCGCTTAATCTCACATTCATCGCTGTCGTTCTTACGATTCTTGGTTACTCCATTAACGCAACAATCGTTATCTTCGACCGCATCCGTGAGAACAGAAAGCTTATCAAGAAGACAAGCTTTGCGGATATCGTAAACAAGAGCGTATGGCAGAGTGCAACACGAAGCGTGAATACAACGGTAACAACTCTTCTTTCAATTGTTATGATTGCAATTTTCGGCGTAACATCAATCCGCAACTTTGCAATTCCGCTTGTTGTAGGTGTTGTTGCAGGTCTTTACTCTTCAATGTTCATCTCCGGCGCAGTGTGGGTAAAGCTCACTAAGAACGCAAACAAAGCATAAAATTCTCAAAAATATTTTTACACTCCTGCAGTGAATAATGCTGTAGGAGTGTTTTTCTTTTCAAGTGTTTTCCAAAATGAACGATTTTACTAAAATTGACAAAATCAGGTGATATAATTTATAAAAAACGGAAAGCGGGTTTGCATTATGAAGCTTTATGCAAATTTACATACGCACTCAACTCATTCCGACGGAGGGTTCACACCGAAGCAGCTTGCCGCTGCGGCGAAAAAAGAAGGATACGGCGCGCTTGCTCTTACCGACCACGATACCGTTACGGGATATACAGAGCTGCGTGAGGAGTGTGAGAAGCTCGGGCTTGAAACAATTTTCGGTGCCGAGTTTTCATCTCCGTCAAAGCTGCTTGAAAAGAATAAAGATAAAGGTGCGGCGTTTCATCTGCTTACAGAGTTTCACATCTGCGGGTATCACTTTGACCCCGAGTATCCCAAAATGAAAGAGTATCTTGCGGGAATGAGCTTCCGTGAGACGGAGCAGACGCGGACGCTTTTTGAGCGCGGGGTTCGCCTTGGAAAGATACACGGGATAGAGTGGGATGAGGTTTTAGAGTTTAACAAAGGAGTTACATGGCTTTGTAATGACCACCTCTGGCGCGCACTTCTTGCAAAGGGACTTATGAAGCCTTCTGACCGTGAATGGTATTTCCGTGAGCTTTTTGGTGTTCATCGGCATGAGGTAGAGCCGGCTTATCCGTTTTTGCAGGAGCACGAGATAATAAAGCTCATTCACGATGCGGGAGGTATCGCCATTGTTGCGCATCCGCATAATCAGCTTGAATGTATTGAGCCGCTTGTTGAAATGGGCATAGACGGGCTTGAGGTCTGGCATCACCTTATGACAGATGAAGAAAAAGAAAAAGCTCTTCGCATAGCGCATGACAAAGGACTCTACATTTCCGGCGGAAGCGACCACTATGGTCTTTGCAGCGGATATTATAAAGAGGACGGGACCGAGAAAAACAGTAGCTGCTATGCACCGTATCTTTCCTACGGTACGACGAAAGAGTATTTTGATGAGATAAAAAACAGAAAAATAATGCGCAGATAAATTAACCGGGGGTGTGAAAACATCACATCTCCGGTTAATTTATTGCTAAATTGAAAAAATGGGTTTAATTTGCTTGAAAAAATCATAACAATGTTGTATACTTATATATTATATATAAAACCCTAAGGAATGAGGAACTAAAATGTCAGGACATTCAAAATGGAAGAATATTCTTCATAAGAAGGAAAAAACCGATGCTCAGAGAGCGAAGATTTTCACTAAAATAGGAAGAGAAATGGCAGTAGCCGTAAAAGAGGGCGGCCCCGACCCTGCAAGCAACTCAAAGCTTGCCGCCTGCCTTGCAAAAGCAAAGGCAAATAATGTGCCGAATGATAATATAAAGCGCATTATCGAGCGTGCTTCAGGTGCTGACGGCGCAAACTATGAAACCATTGTATATGAGGGCTACGGCCCGTGCGGCGTTGCCGTTATTGTTGAAACTATGACGGACAACCGCAACCGCACAGCATCCGAGGTTCGCCATTATTTCGATAAATACGGCGGAAATCTCGGTGCAACCGGCTGTGTGGGTTGGCAGTTTGACAACAAAGGCATTGTTGTTATCGAGCGCGCAGGTGCCGATGAGGATGACGTTATGCTGGCGTGCCTTGATGCAGGCGCTGATGACGTTGAGGTCTCGGAAGAGGTTGTTGAGGTTTATTGTGACCCGACTTCCGTTGTTGAGGTAAGCGGCGCTCTTGAAGCGGCGGGATATACCGTTGTCTCTGCAGAGTCCGAAATGGTTCCGCAGACATACACAAAGCTTGAAAATTAAGATGATATCAAGAATATGCAGAAGCTTCTTGATATGCTTGAAGACAATGATGACGTTCAGAACGTCTATCATAACTGGGAAGAGGAAGAATAAAAACAAGTTTTTCCTCCTCGGCTTAAAGAAAGGGGACTTAGGATATGCCTAAGATTATTCTCAGCGCAGACCGCACCTGCGATATCGGTCTGGAGCTTCAGGAAAAGTATTCCGTAAATCTTATTTCGTATTCAATCACTCTTAACGATAAAAAATATATGGACAGCGTTGATATTTTTCCGGATGACCTTTATGCGGCGTTCCGTAAGGACGGCACGCTTCCCAAAACATCCGCAATAAATCCGCAGGAGTATATCGAATATTTCAGTCAATGGACGGATAAAGGCTATGAGGTTATTCATATAACGCTTTCCTCTGCAATAACGAGCAGCTACCAGTCATGCCTGCTTGCGGCGGCAGAGCTTCCGGGCGTCCATGTTATCGACTCCCGCAATGTTTCAAGCGCAATTGCGCTTCTTGTAATCGAGGCTGGAGAGCGTATTGCCCAAGGTCTTCCTGCAGAGCAGATTGTGGAAGAGGTATCGGCTCTCCGTGCCAAAAGCCACTGCAGCTTCGTCCTTGAAACGCTTGACTTTATGAAGGCGGGCGGGCGTTGCTCCGGCGTTGCGGCACTTGCGGCGGGAATGCTCGGGCTTAAGGTGTCCATAGAAGTAAACAACGAAACCGGCGAGCTTCACGCGGCGAAGAAGTACCGCGGGAATATGGACAGAGTTCTTGCTCAGTACGTTTCCGAGCAGTTTGAAAAATACCCGGACATCAATCCGGAGCGTATGTATATTACCCATTCCGGGGTTCCGGAAGAGCGCCTTGCCGCTGTTAAAAAACAGGTTGAGGAAACCGGCTTGTTTAAGGAAATATACACGAGCCGCGCAAGCTGTACTATTTCCACCCACTGCGGCCCCGGCACTCTCGGCGTTCTGTTTTTGGAAAAGTAAATAAAAAAACATCCTGCAGTTAAATCCTGATGACGGATTGAGCTGCAGGGATTTTTTTACTCTTCTTTAAAAAAGTAATCGTGAGATACGTGAAGATTGGGATATTTTTTACGGTATCTCTTCATCTTTGCTCTGTCTTCTCTCGGCAAAAAGCCTTTATACTGTCTGTAGCATTTGCTCATATGTGAGCAGTTTGCGAAGCCACACATATCGGATATATACTGCAGAGAATATTGTGTGTGCGTGAGTGCAAACTGTGCGCGTACAACCCGTATCATAACAAGATAGGTCAGTGGTGATACGTCAAGATATCTTTTAAAAAGCGTAAAAAGATTTGTGCGGCAAAGCCTGCTTGCTTTTGCAAGACTTTCGCCGGTGATTTTCTGGGAGTAATTTTTATGAATATACGTCATAGCATCAAGCACCGGCAAAAGACGCCTTGAGAAGACGGAAAGCGCCGTCTTTTTTTGTTTATCGGAAAGAGAAAACTCCGGTAAAGAAAAGAACTTTTCAATGGATTTAAGCGACGGAGCGGAAAAAAGCGTTTTTGCTGCTTCAAGAGAAGCTGCGGAAAGAATGACCGTGCGCACAGGCTCAAAGCCCAGCTCCTTTGAAAATGCGGGCAGAAGCAGGTGCGTAATAGAGGTAATGAACGACGCGTGGTCAACATCCTTGTAGGTGTTGTATTCCGTAAATATACGCATAACGGAAAGCTTGCTGCCGGAGGAGACCTCGGGATAGTATAAAGTTCCGGCAGGAACAATAACTACGCTGCCGGAAGAG
>JAFQGO010000168.1:0-3385 GCA_017398225.1 Oscillospiraceae bacterium
CGACGTACATGCATTGATATATCGTCAAGCACTTTAAAATCATCAAAGTATTTTGTGACGTCTGTTACCTTAATCATCTCTTCTCCTCCTTGTATACATTTTCGATTGCGGTGATAAGCTCTTCTTTCTTTGCGCCAAGGAAAGCAAGCTCACGTGCAGCTGCAGAAAGCTTTTCCATAATTTCACTTCGGCGATATGCACTTTCATCCCGCGAAATTGAAGCAACAAAATTCCCTTTACCCTTGATGCTGTAAATAAACCCGTCCTGCTCAAGCTGCTTGTATGCGCGCTGCACGGTGTTAGGATTTACCGTAAGCGAAAGGGACAGCTCGCGCACGGACGGAAGCTGTTCGTTCTCGCAAAGCACACCGCTTATAATGCGTTTTTTTATCTCTGTTTCAATCTGCTCGTGCAGGCTTGCGCCGCTCTTATAGTCAAGGTTTATCATTTCACCACCTCCAACTGTATTGTTTGTGTTAATACAGTTAATATAGCATATATTCCCGCCTTTGTCAATATATATTTGGATTTTTTGCGGAAACTTTTATGAAATGGCTTGGTTTGGTTGATTTTGAACTTCAGAATTATGAAAGAAAGGCAGAAAAATTACGATAGAAAATATCCCGCAAAAAATTTTCAAAAAAACTATTGACAAATAAAAACAGTGGGTGTATAATACTTAAAAATTGAATAGCAAAGGCTATGACGAAGACGGAAAAGCAATGTAGCTTACAGAGAGTCGGGGAATGCTGGAATCCCGGCAGTGATGTGCTTTTAACCTATCACTTCTGAGCTGAAAGCCCGAAAATTCAAATGATGAATAAGTAGACGCTTTCCGTGATTGCTGCGTTAATGCATAAGGCTTGTTGGAGCCTGAGTGGCACCTTGTGTGCAATTTGAGTGGTACCGCGGGTATCGGATATAGTTTATTCGGCTCGTCTCAAAGAAGTTAAAGCTTTGAGACGAGTCTTTGTTATTCAATTAAGAATTTTACATTTTTAATTTGAAAGGAGAAATTTCCAATGAGCACAGAAAAAACCATGACACAGCTTAACGAGGTCGCGTCCCGTATCCGCGAAATGCGCGATATTATGGGAATGAGTGCCGCGGAAATGGCAAAGAAAACCGAGGTAACACAAGAAGAATATGAAAAATTTGAGCACGGCGCGGCAGATATGCCTTTTGCATTTGTTCATAAATGCGCACTTGCGTTCGGTATGGAGCTCACAGAGCTTTTGGAGGGAAAGAATGCACATCTCTCATCCTACACCGTGACGCGCAAGGGCAAAGGACAGGAAACTGCAAAAGAAGACGGAATTACAATCCAGAACCTCGCGCCGAAGTTTAAAAACAAAATTGCAGAGCCCCACTGGGTTAAATATGAATACAGCGAAGAGCTTCAGAACAAGCCTATCCATCTTACAAAGCACAGCGGTCAGGAGTTTGACCTTGTTATCAACGGGTCTTTAAAGGTTCAGATTGGTGAACACACAGAAGTTCTCAACGAGGGTGACAGCATTTATTACAACAGCTCAACTCCTCACGGTATGATTGCAGTCGGTGGAAAGGACTGCACATTCTGCGCGGTGGTTCTTCCGGGCGACGATGCAAAGGAAGACGAGGTGCTTGAGAGCGTTGTTTCGCTCCGCCCGAAAACCGCACTTGCGTGCGATAAGTTCGTAAAATGCACCGAAAGCGAACCCGGCGTGCTCGAGAAGATTGAGTTTATGAATACCGAAAGCTTCAACTTCGGTTTTGACGTTGTTGATGCAGTCGCGAAGAAAACTCCTGATAAGCTCGCAATGCTCCATGTTGCAAAGGATATGACCGAGCGCCGCTTTACATTTGAAGATATCAGGCGTGAGAGCGCGCGTGTTGCGAACTACTTTACATCTCTCGGAATCAAGCGCGGCGACAGAGTTATGCTTGTTCTCAAGCGCCATTACCAGTTCTGGTTCTCTATGGTTGCGCTTCACAAGCTCGGTGCGGTTGCAATCCCCGCAACGCATCAGCTTAAAGACCACGACTTTGTCTACCGCTATGAGGCGGCAAACGTCAAGGCGATAATCTGCACGGCTGACGACGGAACGGCAGAAATCGCTGAGGGCGCAGCAAAGAAGTGCCCGAGCGTAGAAACGCTTGTTCTTGTTGGCGGCAAGCGCGACGGCTGGCATGATTTTGACAGCGAATATCCGCTTTATTCAAGTAACTTTGAGAGAAGTGAGGACACCCCCTGCGGTGATGAGCCGGCTCTTATGTTTTTCTCGTCAGGTACAACAGGAAATCCGAAGATGGTTGAGCACAAGCACACATACGCTCTCGGCCATTTCGTAACCGCGAAATACTGGCATTGCTGTGAGCGCGACGGTCTCCACTTCACCATTTCCGACACCGGCTGGGGAAAATCCCTCTGGGGTAAGCTTTACGGTCAGTGGCTGTGTGAGGGCGCGGTTTTCGTTTACGACTTTGACCGCTTCAATGCAAACGAAATCCTTCCGATGTTTGCAAAGTATAACATTACCACATTCTGCGCACCTCCTACAATGCTGCGTATGTTTATAAAGGAAGATTTGTCGAAATTCGATCTTTCTTCAATCCACCATATGACAACTGCGGGCGAGGCACTCAATCCCGAGGTTTACAAGCAATTTGAAAAGGCGACGGGGCTTAAGATTATGGAGGGCTTCGGACAGACGGAGACAACCCTTGCCATTGCAAACCTCTATGGAACAACTCCGCGTGTTGGTGCAATGGGAAAAGCATCTCCGCAGTATGATATCGTAATTGTTGATCCGGACGATAATCCGGTTGCAAACGGCGAGGTCGGCGAAATCGCAATCCGCCTTGATAACGGTGTTCCGGTTGGACTCTTCCGCCAGTATCTTGATGATGATGAGAAGATGGAGGAGTGCATGAGAAACGGTATGTACCACACGGGTGATACCGCATGGCGCGATGAGGACGGTTATTTCTGGTACGTCAGCCGCATCGACGATGTTATCAAGTCCTCCGGCTACCGCATCGGACCCTTTGAGATTGAAAGCGTTATCATGGAGCTTCCTTATGTTCTTGAGTGCGGCGTATCTGCGGCACCGGATGAGCTTCGCGGTCAGATAGTCAAGGCAAGCATCGTACTTACCAAGGGCACTGAGCCGACGGAGGAATTGAAGAAGGAAATTCAGAACTATGTTAAGGAGCACACTGCGCCATATAAGTATCCGCGTCTTGTTGTATTCCGTGACGAGCTTCCGAAGACAATCTCCGGCAAAATCCAGAGAAATAAATTATAATAAAATCATTGCCGTTTCTGTAAATTAGCAAAAAAGTATTGACAATTCCGCTTGGCTGATATATAATAACCACATAATATATAATATGTAAAGGC
>JAFQGO010000169.1:0-6078 GCA_017398225.1 Oscillospiraceae bacterium
CAAACCCGAATTCCGTTACCTATCCGATGCTCAAACGGCTCCGTCGCGCAGGCTTTAACCGTCTCTCCTTCGGAATGCAGTCTGCCGACCGCGCAGAGCTTCGGGTGCTTGGACGCACCCACACGTTTGACGATGTTAAATCGGCAGTGGAGATGGCGCGCCGTGCGAAATTTTCAAACCTGTCGCTCGACCTTATGTACGGACTTCCCTCGCAGGCGGTGGAAAGCTTTCTCGACTCCCTTGACGCGGCAATTGCGCTATCCCCCGAGCATATCTCCTGCTACAGCCTGAAAATAGAGGAGGGAACGCCTCTTGCAGAGCGCCCGGAAGCTCTTTTTCTTCCGTCAGACGACGAGCAGGCAGATATGTACCTTGCCGCAGTGACACGGCTTCGCGACGAAGGGTATGAGCAATATGAAATATCAAACTTTGCAAAAGAGGGATATCACAGCCGCCACAATATGAAATACTGGACGCTCGGAGAATATTGGGGCTTCGGTCCGTCTGCACATTCGCTTGTCGGGAAAAAGCGCTTTTCATACATCCGTGATACGGCGCTGTATATCGACGCAATTGCAAACCACGACGAGGTTATAGACAGAATTGAAGCTATCAATGAATCCGCACGTTGCGGAGAATACCTTATGCTTGGGCTTCGAACACGTGACGGCATCTCGGGAGAGGTTCTGGAAAAGCGATATCTCACATACTTTGACGAGATTGAAAAGGTGTTGCTTAAATACCACAAAACAGGCCATGCAGAGTTTGACGGACACAAGTGGTCACTTACTCCTGAGGGATTTTTAATATCAAACCGTATTATAGGCGATGTTTTAGACGCTTTGGAATCATCCGAGCATCTTGTACGGCCATTAAATGGGTATGTAAGAAAAGAATAAGAAAGGAAAATAATTATGCGCGCGGTTGTAACAGTTATAGGTAAAGACACAACCGGCATCATTGCCGCGGTCTCCAATGTTTTAAGCGAAAAGAAAATAAACATTCTCGACATTAACCAGAGCGTTCTGTCGGATATGTTCGTTATGGTTATGCTTGTGGATATCTCCTCAAGCACCGTTGACTTTTCTGCCCTCTCCACCGAGCTTTCCACTCTCGGTGACAGTATGGGTCTCAAAATCCTCGCAATGCACGAGGATATCTTCAACACAATGCACAGAATCTGAATCCGAGGTTGAAAATTCATGATTAATTCTTTTGACATTCTTGAAACTATAAAAATGATAGAAGAGGAGCACCTGGACATACGCACCGTAACGATGGGTATATCTCTGCGCGACTGTTGCGGAAGCGATATAAAGCGAGTTGCCGACCGCGTTTATGACAAGGTTACTAAAACTGCGGAAAAGCTTGTCCAGACCGCAGACGGAATTGCGTGTGAATACGGTATTCCGATCGTCAACAAGCGCGTTTCCGTAACGCCCGTTTCTCTTTTGGCGGATGCGTGTGAATCCTCCGATGTTCCCGTGCTTGCGCGTGCGCTCGACCGCGCGGCAGAGACACTTGGCATAAACTTTATCGGTGGCTACGGCGCGCTCGTCCACAAGGGCATGACGCGCGGCGACAAAAACCTTATCGAAACTCTTCCTGAAGCACTTTCGGAAACCGAACGCGTTTGCTCATTCGTAAACGTTGCAACCACCCGCGCCGGCATCAATATGGATGCCGTGAAAACCCTCGGTGAGCTTGTCTGCCGTATGGCGTATCTGACGCGAGAGCGCGAGAGCGTTGCGTGCGCGAAGTTCGTTGCATTTGCAAATGCAACCGAGGATAATCCCTTTATGGCAGGAGCTTTCCACGGCGTTGGCGAAGGCGAAGCCGTTATAAACGTCGGTGTTTCAGGTCCGGGCGTTGTTCACAAGGCAATAAAGCGCGCAGGGGATGTTAATCTCACCGACCTTGCAGAGGTGGTAAAGCGCACGGCGTTTAAGATTACGCGTGCAGGTCAGCTTGTCGCAAAAACTGCGGCAGAACGCCTTGGAATCCCCTTCGGTATCGTTGACCTCTCTCTTGCACCTACTCCCGCAATCGGCGACTCCGTCGCTCATATCTTGGAGGAAATGGGGCTTTCTTCCGTTGGAAGCCACGGCACAACAGCAGCACTTGCACTTTTAAATGATGCAGTCAAAAAAGGCGGTGTTATGGCTTCTCCGCACGTCGGCGGTCTTTCCGGTGCGTTCATTCCGGTATCCGAGGATGCGGGAATGATAGAAGCCGCTTCAAAGGGATATCTCTCTTTCGATAAGTTAGAGGCAATGACCGCTGTTTGCTCAGTCGGTCTTGATATGATAGCAATACCGGGCGATACTCCGCCGGAGGTTATCTCCGCAATTATTGCAGACGAAATCTCAATCGGTGTTGTAAATAACAAAACAACCGCTGTGCGCGTTATCCCCGCCTACGGCAAGGGTGTCGGCGATTTCGTTAACTACGGCGGGCTTCTCGGGGAGGCACCCGTTATGCCGATAAGCACCTGCTCGCCGAAGAAATTTATCTCACGCGGCGGACGCATTCCCGCACCTATCCACAGCCAGAGGAACTGATGCCGTGGAAAATGTAAGAAACGATGAGTTTTATATGCGTGAGGCGATAGCCCTTGCCCAAAAGGCAGAAGAGCTCGGAGAGGCTCCCGTCGGATGCGTAATCGTTCTTGACGGCGAGATTATCGGACGCGGATATAACCTTCGCGAGAGCAGCGGAAATCCGCTAACCCACGCCGAAATAATAGCAATCAACGAAGCATGCCGCTATGTCGAGAGTTTCCGCCTTGTCGGATGTGAGCTTTACGTCACTCTTGAGCCTTGCCCTATGTGTGCCGGCGCGTGCATCAATTCAAGAGTAGAGCGCGTCATCTTCGGCGCATATGACCCCAAAGCCGGTTCCTGCGGCTCGGTGGTAAATCTGTTTGATTTGCCGTATAACCACAAACCGGCTCTTTGCGGCGGCGTGCTTGAAGAGGAGTGTGCATCGCTTCTTTCCCGCTTCTTTCTTTCGCTCCGCGAGCGCAATAAACTGCGAAAAAAGGCGAAATTAAATGAAGTTTAACATCTCCGTAACAGAAAAAGATTTATTTGTTAACAAAATCAGCTTATAATAATATACGTAATCGGTCGAGAGGCTGTTAAAAGCAACACTCACACGAATCCAAGACGCTTTTGTCGTTGTTTTGCATTTATAGAAAAAAGCAATTTTCGCATCGAGGATTTATGTGAAAGCAAGAGAAAAAACGCAGTGAATACTGTTATGTATTCGCGAGTATTTTTCCGCAGATTTCGCGGAAATTATCCTGCGAAAATCGTGTTGGCTTCGTGCGAGTGTTGCTTATATATATTTGATAATAATCTTTTCTCTGTTACTCCTCCCCACTCCTATTGCAAAACATAGAGAAAAAGAGCGGTTCTTATGCGCGAACCGCTCTTTTTCTCTTTTTATTCATAATTTTTTTACGAAAACAAACAAATATTTTTACAAAAATCGCTTGATTAATCGTGTTTAAGTGGTATACTAAAAATACAGACAGAGGAAGTTTTTACATCTGTTTTCACCACATCGGCAAAGGAGGTTAATTAATATGAATATGCAAAAACTTACCAAAAAGTCAATTGACGCAATACAAGACGCGCGAAGCTGTGCCCTTGAATACGGAAACCCCCAGATAGAGCAGGAGCATCTGCTTTTCGCGCTTGTTTCACAGGACGGCGGACTTATTCCCGAGCTTTTAAAAAAGCTCGGTGCAACGGGACTTCGTGATGATGTGCGCCTGCTTATAGAAAAGCTCGCAAAGGTATCGGGCGGCTCGGATGTATATGTCTCGCGCGATGCAGAAGCCGCGCTTAATGCCGCAGAAAAGCGTGCCGAGAGCCTTCGGGATGAATATATCTCTGTTGAGCATCTTATGCTCGGGCTTCTGGATAAACCGTCATCTTCCCTTAAATCACTTTTCAGCTCAAACAACATCACAACGGATAAGTTTTTAGAGGCACTTGCCGAGGTGCGCGGCAATGCGCGCGTAACATCCGATGACCCCGAAAGCACATATGATGCACTGAAAAAATACGGTACGGACTTAACCGCGCTTGCACGCGACAAAAAGCTTGACCCCGTAATCGGGCGCGATACGGAAATAAGAAATGTTATACGCATTCTCTCGCGCAAAACAAAAAACAACCCCGTTCTTATCGGCGAGCCCGGCGTCGGCAAAACAGCGATCGCCGAAGGTCTTGCCTCGCGCATTGTGCGCGGCGATGTCCCCGGTTCCCTTCGTGACCGCACGATATTCTCTCTCGATATGGGCGCGCTTATTGCAGGCGCAAAATTCCGCGGCGAATTTGAGGAACGCTTAAAAGCCGTTCTTAACGAAATAAAGTCGAGCGACGGTAAAATCATCCTCTTTATAGATGAGCTTCACACCATCGTAGGTGCAGGTAAAACCGACGGTGCAATGGATGCAGGAAACCTCTTAAAGCCGCTTCTTGCAAGAGGAGAGCTTCACTGCATCGGTGCAACAACGCTCAACGAATACCGCCTTTACATCGAAAAGGATGCCGCGCTTGAACGCCGTTTCCAGCCGGTGCTTGTCGATGAACCGACGGTTGAGGATACCATATCTATCCTTCGCGGAATCCGCGAGAGATATGAGATTTTCCACGGAGTTAAAATTCAGGATCAGGCACTTATTTCCGCCGCGGTTCTCTCATCACGCTATATCTCCGACCGCTTCCTTCCCGACAAGGCAATTGACCTTGTCGACGAGGCGTGCGCGATGATACGCACCGAAATTGATTCGATGCCTGCCGAGCTTGACGATATCTCGCGCCGCATTATGCAGCATGAAATAGAAGAAGCTGCCCTTCTCCGCGAAAAGGACGAGGCATCTCTCGAGCATCTTGAAGAAATACAGCGTGAGCTTTCCGAGATGCGAAGCGACTTTGCCGAAATGCGCGCAAAGTGGGAAAACGAAAAAGGCTCTATAGAAAAGCTTAAAACTCTCCGTGCAGAGCTTGAAAATCTTAACACCGAAATTGAGCGCGCAGAGGAAAAATATGACCTCAACCGCGCGGCAGAGCTTAAATACGGACGCTTGCCACAGCTCCGCGCCGAAATTGAACAGGCAGAAAAGGCTGCTGAAGCTGCCGAAGGGCAGAGAAATCTTCTCCGCGACAAGGTCACAGACGAAGAGATAGCAAAAATTATCGGTCGCTGGACAGGTATACCCGTATCAAAGCTTTTGGAGAGCGAACGCGAAAAGCTCCTGGCTCTTTCCGATATTCTTCACAAGCGCGTTGTCGGTCAGGATGAGGCGGTAACGGTGGTGAGCGAGGCTATTCTGCGCTCACGCGCAGGTATTGCCGACCCGAAAAAGCCAATCGGCTCTTTCCTTTTCCTCGGTCCTACCGGTGTCGGCAAAACCGAGCTTGCAAAGGCCCTTTCCGAAGCTCTCTTTGACGATGAGAAGAATCTCATCCGTATAGATATGTCCGAATATATGGAGAAGCACTCTGTCTCCCGCCTTGTCGGTGCGCCTCCCGGATATATCGGTTACGAAGAGGGCGGCCAGCTTACAGAAGCTGTGCGCAAAAAGCCGTACTCCGTAGTACTTTTTGATGAAATTGAAAAGGCACATCCGGATGTGTTTAACATTCTGCTTCAGGTGCTTGACGACGGGCGCATCACCGATTCGCAAGGGCGCACGGTTGATTTTAAAAACACAATTATCATCCTCACCTCTAACCTCGGCTCTGATATAATCCTTGACGGAATTACAGCTGACGGAGATATTGCCGAGGATGCGCGAGAGCGCGTTTCTTCCCTTCTGAAAATGCAGTTCCGTCCCGAGTTTTTAAACCGTCTTGATGAAATTGTATTCTACCGCCCGCTTACGCGCTCAGACATCACAAACATCTTAAAGCTTATGTTTGCTGATTTACAAAAGCGGCTTGATGCGCAAAAGCTCACTCTTGAGGTTACGGATGCCGCATGCGATTATATTATCGAGAACGGCTTTGAGCCGATATACGGCGCACGTCCGCTCCGCCGCTTTATCCAGAGCAAGGTTGAAAC
>JAFQGO010000170.1:0-2849 GCA_017398225.1 Oscillospiraceae bacterium
CGAAATACAAAAGCTTAATATTGTTAAAAAAGCAGTGGATGCCAGAGACAAAACACGCGTCTGCTTCGTGTATTCCGTAGATGTTTCCGTGCGCGGGGATGAAAAGAAAATCGTCTCACGCGTAAAGCGCGGAGACATAACGCTTCTGCCGCGTGAGGAAAAGAGAGCGGTGCCGAGCCCCATCCTGCCGAAGCTTCGTCCGGTTGTTGTCGGCGCGGGGCCTGCGGGGCTTTTCTGTGCGCTTACGCTTGCGCGCCACGGTGCACGCCCTGTTCTTATAGAGCGCGGAGAAAGCGTGGAAGAGCGCGCAGTATCCGTATCGCGCTTTTTTGAGTGTGGCAGGCTTAATCCCTCATCAAATGTTCAGTTTGGCGAGGGCGGTGCGGGAACATTTTCTGACGGCAAGCTCAATTCCGGCACGCACGATGCCCGGAGATTTGAGGTGTTCCGAACATTTGTCGAGCATGGCGCACCGCCGGAGATTATGTATATAAGAAATCCGCACATCGGCTCGGACAAGCTTCCGCGCGTTGTTGCCGGAATCCGCGAAGAAATAAAGCGGCTCGGCGGTGAGGTTTATTTTGACTGTACGCTGACCGGAATACGAACTAAAGACGGATGCGTTTGCGAAGCTGTGTGCAAAACCGCAGAGGGAGAGATATCCTTTGAAACTGACGATATCATTCTTGCTGTCGGCCACTCTGCGCGAGACGTTTTTTCTCTTCTTCTTGATATGGGCGTTACAATGGAACAGAAGCCGTTTTCGATGGGTGTGAGAATAGAACATCTGCGCCGTGATATAGACGTATGCCGTTACGGTGATTTTGCCGGGCATCCGGCGCTCGGTGCAGCAGATTACAAGGTTTCAAACCGTTATCCCAATGGCCGCGCGGTATATACCTTCTGTATGTGCCCGGGCGGAGAGGTTATAAATGCATCGAGCGAAGAGGGCGGCGTTGTAACAAACGGCATGAGCCTTTATGCCAGAAATCTTGAAAATTCAAACAGCGCGTTGCTTGTAAACGTTATGCCGGAGGATTTCGGCGGAGCTTCTCCGCTTGCGGGTGTGGAGCTTCAGCGCGGTATTGAACGCGCGGCGTTTTCTCTCGGCGGAGGGGATTTCCGCGCTCCCGCACAGACGGTTGAGGGATTTCTCACAGGCAGAAAAACCGGTTTTGGCAAAATCGTGCCGTCATTCCGTCCGGGAGTGCGTGAATGTGATATATCCGCACTTTTTCCCGATTATATAAACGAAACGCTTCGCGCAGGTCTTTCGGGATTTTCGCGGCTTATACGCGCATTTGCTGACGGCGAAGCGGTGCTTACCGCTCCGGAAACGCGCTCATCTTCCCCTGTTCGGATATTGCGTGATGATACCCTTCAGGCATCCTTGCGCGGGCTTTATCCGTGCGGAGAAGGTGCGGGATATGCGGGCGGAATACTGTCCTCTGCAGTAGACGGAATCCGAGTTGCGGAAGCAGTTCTGAAGATTTAAAAGCAAGAAAAGGGAGTTTTAATACAATGACAACCGCAGCATCTGAAAAAAAACGTTTGTGCATTCTCGGATTTTTCAAAAAAAATGCAGTTATGAGCATCGCACTTGCGGCAGCGATCATAACGAGTATTATTGTTCCGCCTGATCGCGCATATATTGGGTATTTTGATTTTAAAACACTCACCTGTCTTTTCTGCGTTCTTGCGGTTGTTTGCGCGTTTCGGAATATAAACTTTTTCTATGTTCTTGCCAGAAAAGTTGTTTCTGTTTTTAAAAATGCGCGGCTGAGTGTAATTGCGCTTGTGTATATCACGTTTATCGGCTCTATGTTTATAGCAAACGATATGGCGCTTTTAACCTTTCTCCCGCTTGGATATTTTGTTCTGACCGCAACCAACAAAACAGAATATATGTCTTTTACCTTTGTTATGCAGAATATAGCTGCAAACCTCGGCGGTATGCTCACTCCGTTCGGGAATCCGCAAAACCTTTATCTTTACACAAAATTCGGCATCCCAACGAATGAGTTTATGCAGATAATGTTTCCGCCGTTTATCCTTTCAATAATTCTTATAACGGCTTGCTGTATAATTTTTGTGAAGCCGGAGCCGCTTTTTCTGTGCTATGCAAAGACTCCGCTCAATCCCCGGCGCACGGTTCTTTACAGCATTCTTTTTGTTCTTTCAATTGTAATTGTTTTCCGCATTATCCCTTATCAGCTCGGACTTGTGATAATTCCGGCAGTGCTTTTGTTTGCCGACAGAAAAGCACTGAAGGCAGTTGACTATCCTCTGCTTTTAACGTTTGTTTTCTTTTTCATCTTTGCCGGAAACATGGCGCGAATCCCTGCCGTGAATTCGCTTTTTTCCTTTCTTCTTGAAAAAAGCACACTTCTTTCATCTGTTCTTTCGTGCCAGGTGATAAGTAACGTTCCGTCTGCCATTCTTCTTTCGCAGTTTACGGAGGATTATGCAAATCTTCTTGTCGGTGTGAACATCGGCGGCGTGGGAACTCTTATTTCTTCTCTTGCAAGCCTTATAACCTTCCGTGAATATTTAAAGCACAATCCGGGAAAAGCGCGTCATTATATTATTATATTTTCTGTATTTAACTTTGCATTTTTGGGTATTCTCACCGCTTTTATGTACATTATATAAATATTGCGCAATTCCACTTCTTTGAGAGCGAGGTGTTCTGCTGTGGAAGAAAATAAAAAATTCAAGCTTGTTTCGGAGTACACTCCGTCGGGTGACCAGCCGGAGGCTATCTCTGCACTTGTATCGGGAATTGAGATGGGACTTTCCGAGCAGACGCTTCTCGGTGTTACCGGCTCGGGAAAAACCTTTACAATGGC
>JAFQGO010000171.1:0-5321 GCA_017398225.1 Oscillospiraceae bacterium
ATTCCCTCCATCTTCTTCAACGAACCAAAAAGACACTCTCAGAAATTGCCGAAGAATGCGGTTTTTGCGATGCAAGCCACCTGACGCGTTCATATATTAAGGCTTTCGACGAGTCGCCGCTTGTTGTCCGGCGTGAATTCCGGAAATTAGCTCAGGAAAACGGTGAGTATCTGTTTAATCTGTACAAGCGCGAAAATGGTTGGCTGATTGATTACGACGGTAAGCTTCTGGATATGTACAACTGCTCAATGTCGTTTTATTGATACCCGGATACAAAAAATGGACTGTAAAAAACATCTGTTTTTTACAGTCCATTCGTTATTCAAAGTGGTGCGAGCAAGCCTGTAAGCCGAGTTCTGTCGTGGACAGCCATCTATCTACGCGACGTGTTGCCACGGCGCTTTAGCCACCTTCCCGAGGACAGCCGGGCCGGCCTTAAGTCCTCCTATGCGGTGTTGCTCCGGATAGAGTTTGCAGGATGAGACAGTTCCCTGCTCACCCGTGAGCTCTTACCTCACGTTTCCACCCTTACTACGTCGAAGCAAACAACAATTTGCTCACTTCGCCGCAAGCGGCAAAGCTCGTTATTGTCGTTGCTTCTCCTTTTCCCACGAAAGCAGGCTTTCGCGGGGCCCGGATTTAAAATAGGCAAACAACAATCTGCTTACCCTTGACGCAGCGGTATATCTCTGTTGCACTTTTCCTGAAGTCGCCTTCGGCGGGCGTTACCCGTTATCCTTGCCCTGTGGAGCTCGGACTTTCCTCATGCGCCGCCTTTCGGCATATGACGCACGCGGCTGTCTGTCTTACTCGCACGATATATTGTACCACAAAAAAAGCCTGATTGCAAGAGTAAGAAACCGCTCACGCTCACAGTGGGCAATACACAAATACAAGAGGGAGAGCATGAAAGCCCTCCCCTGCAATATGTTATTTGACATCAAAAACGTATTCTGTTTCGTAATCGAAAACCTCATCCTTTTTAAGGTATCCCTGCATAAACTGCGGGAACTTGAGGCAGTTGGGATAAAATCCTGTTTCTAAGCACAGTGCGCCGCGGCGTTCATATGTCGCGCCGTCCTTTGCCGGATAATCAACACCCGGAAGTGAGTTTCCGGTATAGAGAAGAACAGTCGGGCTGTTGGTCTTTACCGTCATATTAATGCCGGATTCCGGGCAATAAACCTCGGTGCAGGTAACAAGCTCACGGCCGTTGTTTCTTACCGTCCATGCGTGGTCATAACCTCCGGCAAGCTTAAGCTGCTCGTGATCGTTGTCAATATCCTTGCCGATTGCTTTCGGTGCGCGGAAATCAAATTCCTCCGGCAGCGGATGAAGCACGCCGTAAACCATTCCGTGCGGTGCCTGCGGTGCGTAGGTGTCGGCATACATCGTCATAATATGGTCATGGATGCTTCCCGATGCGTGACCGCGGAGATTAAAATATGCGTGGTTTGTGAGATTGATAACCGTGTCTGCATCACAGGATGCAATGTATGAAAGCTTAAGTCCGTTTTCATCGGAGAGCGTATATTTCACGTCCACGGTCATATTCCCGGGGAATCCGTTTTCTCCGTCAGGAAGAAGCGCTGTAAGCGTGACGGAATTTTCCGTGTGTTCCTTTTCGGTAAAAATCCGGCGGGCAAGCGGCTCATCGGCACCACCGTGGAGCATATGAATCCCCTTCATGTTGGCGGGAACCTTTATCGTCTTTCCGTTTAATTCAAACTCTGCGTTTTCGATACGGTTTGCAACCCTGCCGCATACTGCGCCGTGGTTGGGCCCAGGCTTTAAGTAGTCCTCTCCGTTTGCATAACCGAGAACAACATCGCGTACCTTTCCGTCCTTATCCGGAACAAGAAGATTAACGATTGATGCCCCCGCCGAGATAATATCTGCCTGCATTCCGTTTTTGTTTTTGAGCGTGAAAAGCTCAAGATTTCCGTACATTCCTTTTTCAAAACTCATGACATTACTCTCCTGATATGTAAAATTAATAGTAAAAGATTGACATAAAACCCTGTAAACCGTCTATATTTTATCACATATACAACAGCTTTGCAATGTTTTTTACCATATAATCGGCATCTCGCCGTTTATTATCAGCTCCCTGTTTGCCAGATTAAAGTGGTTGCACCCAAAAAAGCCTTGAAACGCCGAAAGCGGGCTTGGATGCGGTGCGCAGAACACCTTGTGGACAGGATTTGTTATAAGCTCCTGCTTTGTACGCGCATTTCGTCCCCACAGAAGAAATACAATCGGCTTTTCCCGCTCGTTTAACCGCTTTATAATTGAATCGGTAAAAACTTCCCAGCCCTTGCCGCTGTGAGAATTTGCCTCTCCCGCACGCACGGTCAGCGCAGTGTTCAGAAGCAGAACCCCCTGCTCCGCCCAGCGCGTGAGGTCTCCCGACCCCGGCTGAACGTTGCCCGTCTCTTCAAACACCTCTTTGTAAATGTTTTTCAGGGACGGCGGAAGCGGGATGCCCTCGCGAACGGAAAACGCAAGCCCGTGCGCCTGACCTTCACCGTGATACGGGTCCTGACCGAGAATAACAACCTTCACATCACGGTACGCCGTAAGGCGAAGTGCATTGAAAATGTCGTGCATATTCGGATAAACCGTATACGTTTTGTATTCTTCCCGAAGAAAATTACGAAGTGTTGTGTAATATTCCTTGCCAAACTCTTCTGCAAGAAGCTCTGTCCAGTCATTTCCTAAATCTATCATAAATATCACCGCCCGGAATTTTTGTTCTTGCTTTTTGTGACAATGCCAAAAGCATATATCAGCAAAGCACCTGTAACAAAAAGAATAATATCTGTAATATGCTCTATGCCGGGAAATACTCCGACTACCGAGGAAAGCAGAAAACCAAACGCCGCAAAATGTGCATATCCGTGCAGCTTTTCAAATGCCAGATTTATAAGCTTGATGGTTGCCAGCAGAATGATTCCCGCCCCGAGCGATATCCAGAACATATCCAATATATTGAAACAGACGAATGATGATATAAGCTTATCATACATTCCTATCTGCATAAGCACAAAAGACGAACTTATTCCTGGAACAATGGCACCTATCGCGAGTATTGCACCTGCCGCAAACAACATAACAGGCGATGAAGCAACGGCGGTCAGCCTGTGCTCCGTCAGCGTTGCCAAAAACATACCAACAGCGAAAGCAACAAGCATAGGCAATATATATGTCATTTTAAATCCTTTTTGTGTCGCCTCTTTCATAAATGAAGGAATGCTGCCGGCAATAAGCCCCATAAACAGCCATATTATGCTGCGTTCAAAATTTTCCAGCAGCGGCTTCATCACCACGCCGAAAACGAGCATCCCAAGCAGAGCTCCCACAGCAAATACACCAAGAAAACACGCGGATGGCTTAAAATCCTTACGCAAATTCATAACAGAGCCGAGAAGCTTCGGATATATCCCCAAGGAGATAGCAAGAACCGAACCGCTGAGCCCCGGGGTTATTGCCGCAACTCCGATTATAAAACCGCAGACAGCTGTATTCAAAAAATTACGCAGATTAAAAACACCAAGCATATGTATTAACCCTCTTACGAAATCTTTATCAAGATAATTTTACCACAAATCCACTCATAATACAACAAAAACCGAAGCCGGAAATCAGCTTCGGTTATATTTGGATTTTTGATAATTACTTATCTGTCAAACCAAACTTTTTGTTGAACCTATCAACACGGCCGCCTGTATCAACAAGCTTCTGCTTTCCGGTATAGAACGGATGGCACTTTGAGCAAATCTCAACCTTAATGTTCTCCTTTGTGGAGCCCGTCTCTATAACCTCGCCGCATGCACAGGTAATCGTTGTCTGCTTATAATCCGGATGGATTCCTGCCTTCATGAAATTCACCTCTTTCGGTAATGCTTCTTTATTACTCAATTAAATAGCAAAGTAAATAATATCACATTTTCACGCAAAAATCAATAGTTTTTTTCATTTTTTCAAAGAAAAACACGGAAACACTAAATCTGCGGTTATTATTTACTTTATGTCGGCATATGTTGATTAAAAGGAGTGATATTTTTGGAAATTTATGTTGTCCGCGCAGGCGATACGCTGACCTCTATAGGCGAAATGTTTGATATAAGCGCACGCACACTGTCTGCAGTGAACGAAATCCCGCTCAGTCAAGGTCTTGTCGTCGGGCAGACGGTGGTTATTCCGTCTGAAGAAAGAGCCCGGGTCCGGAGCATTACCGTTTCCGGTTATGCATATCCGTTTATATCTGTCTCTCTCTTGCGGAGCGTTCTTCCGTTTAACACATACCTTATTCCCTTTACATACGGAATAACGCCGTCCGGAGGTCTCGTGGACTTAAACGACGAAACCCTTCTTGCCCTCGCGCGCGAGTATGACACTTCGGCTCTTATGCATCTGTCTACGCTCACGGAAGAGGGCGGCTTTGACTCTGCGCTTGCTGATATCGTGTTAAACAATGCCGCCTCGCGGCAAAATCTGATACAAAACGTCATTTCCGTCATCGAAGAAAAGGGATATTCCGGAATTGATGTGGATTTCGAGTTTATCCCCGCACGCAACGCCGCGGCATATGCCGATTTTATCGCAGAACTCCGCGCTCTTTTAAACCCAACCGGAAAAACCGTGACCGTAGCACTTGCCCCGAAAACAAGCGCGGACCAACCCGGGCTTTTGTATGAAGGACACGATTACGCGCTTCTCGGCGCGGCGGCGGATAACGTTCTTCTTATGACATATGAATGGGGATATACTTACGGTCCTCCGCTTGCCGTTGCGCCGATTGAAAACGTCCGTGCAGTCATAGAATACGCGCTTACGGAAATTCCGCCCGAAAAGATTTATCTCGGCATACCGAACTACGGCTATGACTGGACTCTGCCGTATGTTCAGGGCGAGAGCCGCGCACAGTCAATTTCAAATGTAGAAGCAGTTGATATCGCGCGGGAAAACGGAGTAGAAATCCTTTTTGACGAAAGTTCTCAAAGCCCGTATTTTAACTACACCGCATCCGACGGTTCACGCCATGAGGTGCATTTTGAGGATGCCCGAAGCATTGCGGCAAAGCTTTCTCTTATTTCGGAATACTCGCTTTTCGGTGCGGGGTATTGGAATCTGATGCGCCCTTTCCCTCAAAACTGGGCAGTTCTGTCAGAGATGTTTGATATTGACAGAATATCTCAATAATGTTTGCATTATCCCGTAATATGTGGTAGAATATAGCAAAAGAAGAAAAAGGGCAGGTTTTTGTTATGTTTTCTCCCGAAGGGATAAAGAGAGTTGTTATAAAAGTAGGTACCTCC
>JAFQGO010000172.1:0-3013 GCA_017398225.1 Oscillospiraceae bacterium
CGAAGATTATTATCGGTGTTTGCGGCGGTGACGGCATCGGTCCGGCTATTACAAAGGAAGCGCATCGCGTTCTTGAATATCTCTTAAAGGAAGAGGTGGATGCCGGCAAGATTGAATTCCGCGTAATTGACGGACTTACAATCGAAAACCGTGTTGCGGCAAACAAGGCCATTCCGGATGATGTTCTTGAAGAGCTAAAGGCTTGTCACGTTATACTGAAAGGGCCTACAACCACTCCGCGTGCCGGCGATCCGTGGCCGAACATCGAAAGCGCAAACGTTGCAATGAGAAAAGAGCTTGACCTTTTTGCAAATATGCGTCCGGTAAAGGTTCCGAGCGAGGGGATTGACTGGATGTTTTTCCGCGAGAACACTGAGGGCGGATATGCTGTCGGAAGTATGGGAGTAAACGTTACGGAAGACCTTGCGATAGACTTTACAGTCGCTACAAGCCAGGGCTGCGACAGAATAGCAGAGCTTGCCTTTTCCTATGCAAAGAAGATGGGAAAGAGCCGCGTAACAGCAGTTACAAAGGCTAACGTTATCAAGACTACTGATGGAAAATTCCTTGATGCCTGCAAGAAGGTTGCGGCAAAGTATCCGGAAATTTCTTTTGACGACTGGTACATAGACATCATGACAGCAAAGCTTGTTGACACGAAGCGCCGTCGTGATTTCCAGGTTATGGTGCTTCCGAACCTTTACGGAGACATCCTTACAGATGAGGCTGCAGAATTCCAGGGCGGCGTAGGAACAGCAGGAAGCGCAAACGTCGGAAAGCGCTATGCAATGTTTGAGGCAATCCACGGCTCTGCTCCGCGTATGGTTGCAGAGGGCAGAGATAAGTTTGCAGATCCGTGCAGTATGCTCCGCGCGGCGGTTATGCTTCTTGAGCATATCGGCGAGGTTGAAAAGTCTGAACGTCTTGCCGCGGCACTCGATACATGTATGTATGATGAGAAGAAGCTTAAGATAACGGGAAGAGCGGACGGTGCAACGTGTGCCGAGTTTGCAGACTATGTTATGTCAAAGCTTGACAGATGATAGGCAGTATTGCCAAAGAAAGGAAGATTTAGTATGAGCGAGAGATATATTTCGCCGCTTGTAATCCGAAGATTGCCGAAATATCACAGATGCCTAAAGGAGCTTTCTCGCAGCGGTGTAAGCCGTGTATCATCAAGTGTTCTGGCAAATAATCTTGGGTTTACCGCATCTCAGGTACGTCAGGATTTCAGCTGCTTCGGCGGCTTCGGTCAGCAGGGATACGGATATAATGTGGAGAGCCTTCTTGCTGAGATTGCATCCATAATCGGTGTTGACAGGAAGCACACCGCCGCGATAATCGGTGTCGGACATCTTGGTCATGCGCTTGTAAACAACTTCAGCTTCAAGACAAGTGGGTTTGAGCTTGCGGCGGCTTTTGACGTAAACCCCGAGCTTATTGGTACAAAAATCGGAGATGTTCCGATTCTTGATATAAGCGAGATGGAAAAGAAATTTGATGAAAATCCGTTTGACGTGGCTGTGCTTACAATGCCGCGTGAGCTTGCACGCGATATGGCGCGCAAGGTTGCAGAGCTTGGCGTGCGCGGCATATGGAATTTCACGAACGTTGATCTTTCAGCAACCGAGCTTGGTGTGGAGATAGAAAACGTTCACTTTGCCGACAGCTTGAAGATTCTTTGCTACGAAATTTCAAAGGAAAAATAAGGAGAACCGGTCTATGAAGAGGAGAATAACGGCGGTGTTTCTCGCGGCGGTTCTGTGTTTTGCGCTTGTTCTTGTCACCTCGGCGCAGGGGGGCTCGTCCTCCGACCCGGTGGTTTCAAAGTCATACGTTGACGGGACATTTTTTGAAAGCGTAATCTCAGCTGCACGCAACAGAATTGAGTCATCCGTGTCTTCCTTCAAAAATAAATATGTAAATGCGGCAAAGAGTGCCGCATCTGTTCCGTCGGGTGAAAAAGAGCTTATTGCGGCAACTGCGGATGCAGTTTTGCGCAATTTGCAAAGTCGCGGAAGGTATCTTTATTCTACCCGAGCAATGACGGCGAAAACCCTACGTTCGGGAGATAAGATATCTGCGAAAAACGGTACGGTTATTATGCTTCTTGACGGAAGTGCGAAGTGCGCGTCAGGAAGCGTTATCAACATTGCGGTTGGGCGCGAAATCGCGTCCGGCAATGCGCTCGGACGTTTTACGACTTTTATGTTCCCTGAGAACGGTGCAACATTTGAGGTTACTTCCAAAAGTGCAAAGGTGCTTATTGACGGCGTTTATTCTCAGACAGCATATGATATAAAGTATATGGACGAAGCGTATGCGCTTAAAAGCCTCGGTCTTGTGCGCGGTGCGGCAGACGGAATGGAACTTTACCGCGGAAACACACGCGCAGAGAGCATAACAATGCTTATCCGCCTGCTTGGTGAGGAAACGCCGGCGCTTTCGGCGGCACATAAGCATCCGTTTGGCGATGTTGATGCGTGGGCACAGAGGTATGTCGGATATGCTTATCGTATGGGATATACAAAGGGCGTTACGGAAACGCGTTATGACGGAAGCTCGCTCACCACGGCAAATCAGTATATGACCTTTGTTTTGAGAAGCCTTGGATATAGCGAAGAGGCGGGAGATTTTAAATATCTTACTGCAGTAAACGATGCTGTAAGGCTTGGCGTCATTCCGCATAGCACGGCGGCAGAGCTCAACTCAAACGAATTTAAACGCGACCACGTTATGCATATTTCGTATCTTGCTATGTCGGCGCGCGTCAAGGGAAGCGATATGACGCTTCTTGCACGGCTCGTAGCAAACGGCGCCGTATCATCCGCCGCGGCAAACGAGTTTTTAGAAAGATAGATAAAACAGCAACTCCCGACGGGAATTTCCTGTTGGGAGTTGCTGTTCTGTTTAAATTTCCGATATAACAATAACGGGTGCATACTAAAGTTATATCTCAATTAGTTTTTCAAAACATTTAGCCAATACTTCTGATCTTTCCCATTTAACCGAA
>JAFQGO010000173.1:0-3748 GCA_017398225.1 Oscillospiraceae bacterium
CGTGGTATAGAATGTGGTTGACGGTGAATATGGGTCCTGACCGTGTTCAACATCTAAAAGCACTTCATTTTCACCAAGCACTTCGCCTTCTACAGAGACCCGTACAGCACCTGTTACGGTGTTCTTTACGTACTTGGCATCACACCCTACATAGGTCCCCTTATAGTTGCCGTTCTCATCAAGCTGAGAGCCTGAGATATAGTTTCCGTTCTCATCTTCAACAACCGTGAAGTCAAGACCTGCGGTTTCGTTTATCTCATCGCCCTGAACGTGGAAGCTGTAGAGATGCTCGTTTCCGCCGAGAACGCGGAAGAAGTCTACCACATAGGCGTTTTCATCGTCAACCTTTACGTTTACAACGCTTCTTCTGTAAGAATCCGTTGCACTGTATACATATGACGCCTCAACATCCATAAGTGAAACCGTTCCGTCATCATCAAAGTGATACGCTTCACCGCGCGGCTCAGACGCATAAGCCTGAGATTCGCCGTTTACAACTACCGTGTTGTGAGAAATCGTGGCGGAGGTCCATTGCTTTGCCTCAGAAGTGTTTGTATTGGCCGGATATCCGAGGTCCGGCAGGAGATTCAAGCCATACGCCGTCATGCCGAGGTTGAGAGAATCGATATGTCCGTGGGAGCCTCGGCTCCAGCTATTTGAGCTGTAGTTCATCCACACATCACGGCGCGTATCCTGTGCTGTTGCGCCGACACCGCCGGTGTTGTCCACACCGTATCGGAGCATTGCAAAGCCGAAGTGGGGCATCATTTCCGAGGCAAGGTTCAGGGTTCCGTGCTCATCTATAACTTCCTGAACCTCTTTTTCAAGTCTTTCAGGATCAGCTTCTGTTATTCCGTAGTTAAGACCTTCCGCTTTATTGCCGTTTAGCAGATAGAGAACCTGTGCGAATATCGGATCCCCCGTAAGCTTCCAGCCGCTCAGTGCTTCTGCTGTCTTCACCCAGTGTTCTTTGTCTGCAGTGCTTCCCGAGTCACCCATCTGCGGTGTGTAGTAGGTAGACATAATCGGAATGTTTGCATAATGCATCTTTATATACTTCGGATGATTTGCAAAGTTGCGGTAGAAATACTTATCATTGCTTTCAAATATCTCATTTATGGTCCTTAAAGCGTCAAGCTGTAAAACGTTGTAGGAAGATGCCTCCTGCGCCTGACCGTCGCTATCAATTGTATCTACCAGGTGTGCGTGGAAGCCGCCTGTTGAATTGAGATAGTCAAGCCACTCATCGGTTTCAGGCTGGGAATCAAGAACGACTGCCGCAGTGGCATTTGTTCTCTCGTGCATACCTTTATTTCCCTTGATAAGCCCCGCCTTGATACCCTCAAAGCTTGCTCTTAAAAGCCCGTCCTCTATGTTCGTTCGGATTTGCGAAGGCGTTTCCTTTGCATAGCGCATCTTATACTGCTTCGACTTTTGCGCGATATAGTTTAGAACGTATTCATCCTCATACATATCAAAGACCTTATCATACGATACGATAAAACTACTTGCAACGCTGGTGTCCCAGATTTTTCCGACAAGCTTTCCGTCATATCCACCGCCGGTGGTAACAGTTACCTTTCCCGCATGCAGACGAGTATCATACTGCGGATAGAAGTCTGCAAGTCTGTCAATAAGAATTGCCGCAACCCTGCCATATTTCACATCGCCTGTGTAGAAATATGCATTCGCACAGTTAGATATCGCCACAGCGACTACACCACTACCGTGCCAGAGACCCCGGAAAATATACTGAGCAATATACGGATGTCTTTCCTGAACACCGTTTTCGTATGTGTAGGGTGTGCCGTCCGAATGCGCAGGTACATATCCGTCGCCGTCGTCAACGCCCCAGGTGTCTACGGTTTCGCCCTCGCGCAGACCCTTGCCTGTGTTTATCGTTTTAACCTTATAGTTTCCGTTCTCATCCTTATCCCCGATTTCCTGATAAAGCTTGTTATAGAGGAAGCCCTTGGGGTTACCGTAGCCGTAGTATGCCTTCCACTGCGCGCTGTGCTCAACTCCCGGCTCGGTAACGCTCTTATCACCATACAATTCACGGTGAGCATTGAGAGCACGCATTCGGTCAAACTCGCCGTACTCATTAAGCCCAAGCTTATAGAAGGAGCCAAAATCGTTTGACGGGAAGAGGCGCTTACATTCAGGGCACTGAATCTGCCAGGGACGGTTAAGCGGATTGTGAAGCCACGGATAGAGACCGTACTCTTCCTGAAGGTTTGTGTTACAATAGCGGCATTTGATTGCATCAGGGTCAGATGTCACACCGACATGACTGCTTCTCGGGAGCCCCTCTGAGATGACCAAATCCCAGAGCTGGTCAATTTTATCAACATATTTGTCAGCAGCTTTTGCAGCCGACTCTGCGGTAGACTTTGCCCAATCATATTTTTGTGCGTTTTCCCGGGCGGCGGCAGCCTTTGCTGCCGTCATGTAGCTTGCTTCGCTCTTGCCGCGGATAACGGGAAGCTCAATCTCCCGGCTCACGGTTGCCCCGCCGTGCGTTGCAGTTACGACAAATTTCGCCTGTCCTTCAGAAACGGGTAAAATATCCCTGCCGTTTACTATCTTTGCAAATTCGGGCGCGAGCGCTTCTATCTTTATCTCATCATCCGAAAGCTCAATTTC
Source organism: Oscillospiraceae bacterium (assembly GCA_017398225.1). Lineage (GTDB taxonomy): Bacteria > Bacillota > Clostridia > Oscillospirales > JAAYXM01 > SIG480. Next base: position 2,647 of record JAFQGO010000173.1, read on the forward strand.
CTCTCCGGTACTGCTTATTGCCGTGATGAACATAGGAACGGTGTCGTTTTCCTTATCGGTGAGGCGTATTTGCTTTGCTCCGCCTGCTGACAGCTCAAGCTTTCTCATAACCTCGGGCCTAATTTTCACATCGAGGTATCCTACCACAATATTGTCTTCTTGTCCCGGCAAGCTCGACTCCACCTTAATGCGAACATCTCCCGCCGCTTTTGCAACAAGGGTATCTCCCTCTATCGTTACAATGCTCTCATCCATTGAGGTGTATTTCGTTATAACTGCCGGATGTGCGAAAATTCTGCCGTCATTCAATACCGGCTGATGAATAAGCTTTATCTTTTCACCTACATATATTTCATCTGTCTCCGGATACGCACCGGTTGAGACAAGGTCAACATAGGTAAAATCATAAAGATCAACGGAGTAAAGGTTTACATCATAAAATGAAATGGTGTCTCCTATAGGCAAAGAATCAACTCTGCCCCTTGCAACCATGTAGAGGTAATAGTCACCCGGCTCAGCTATTTCTATGGGAGCAAATGCGGCAGTCTTTTTGCTTTTCTCCGGCGCGTAGAGGTTTTGCTCTCCGAGCAAAATCAGCCTTGGATCTTGTGAGCCGTCCTTAAAGCACTTCGCAAGCGGATTGTGGTTGGTAATATTAATGTCACCATTCAGCTTCGCCTCGTCTGTAGTAGCTGCTCTATAATCAAATTTGTATCCATCGTTAGTCGATGTATACGCAGAGGCAGGTGCAAGGAAGAAAGCGTAATTGGTGCTTGTCGGTCCCACTCCATAGGTTATGGACGGAATGAAGGTTCCTGCACTGTTAATCTTCACCCGAAGCGCCAATGCCGCAGACGCATTGCCGGTCGGCACACCGCCACTGGTAACCGGGTTAAGATAGGTATACCCCTTAACTCTCCAATAAAGCGCATTCGGCTTTGATTGCGGGTAAGCTCCGGTATCCGGTGCTTCCGAGGTTAAACGATAATCGTTAATAAGCCGCTGACCGTCGATATACCATAGATCTGTGTCTATACTTGCAAATGCGGGTGAAGCACTGTCTCCGTTTGCTTTAACTTCTTCTGCAGAAATGTCCTCTTCC
>JAFQGO010000174.1:0-5402 GCA_017398225.1 Oscillospiraceae bacterium
ATTCTATAATCCCCGGCAAAATTCGACTTAAAAGGACGGATGAAACTATGAAAGAAACGGGAATCGTAAGAAAAATTGATGAACTCGGAAGAATCGTTTTGCCTATTGAGTTGCGCAAGCTTCTCGGGATTGACCAGCGTGATCCGATTGAGATCTTCGTTGACGGAGATGCAATTATTTTAAAAAAGCATCATTCCAAATGCATTTTCTGCGGGTCGGATTCCGCCCTTTCCGAATATAAGGGAAAGCACGTTTGTGCCACTTGTGCCAAAAACCTTGCAAAATAGTTTTTTATATGTATGAAGTTGGGCTGCAAAAAGTCAATCTCTTTTTGCAGCCCCATTATTATAGGGGATAGGAAAAAGGGCTTGCGTTCCGAAGCCTTTTTATATTCCCTATTTTCATTTGCCGCAGCAACCGTAAGATACGGGCTTGCAATCACACGGCGGATTATCGGGAATTGCCCTCGACGGCGGGAAAAACTCTCCGACAGGGAACTTGATTTTACGGAACAGATCACAGGGGCTGTCTTCGCTGGAGCCGACGCATTCTTTTTCGGGCATGCAGAAATCGTATGCCGGAATGAGAATCTGGCTGTCGCGCTCAAGGCGGACGATAGAAAACTGACCGAGAGTTACAAGAAGGTTCTTGCAGCCTCCGCTGACGACGAGTTCATCATCAAAATACTCTTTTATGCATTGCGGTACGTCACAGAGCTCGTCGCAGTTGCATTCGCACTCCGGCGGCGTGCAGCTGCACACCGTTTTAGCCTCGCAGATATCCGCGTCAAGGAATATCGGGTCAACCGCTTCAACGAATGCAGTCGGCATATTTGATGCACACTTAGAGCAAGCCGGAAGCTCGGAGCTGAATATCTTCACATCACCCTCGCTGCCGAAGAGAATTACGTTTTTGTCGTAAATCGCAAGCCCTTTTACCTTCTGTGTTCTTCCGTTGCACGCACAGACCTCTGCTGTGATATAGTAGAAAAATCTTATATCAACCGAGTAAAAGCCGCGGTTGAACGCTACATCGCGCACATCTATGTTCGTCCAGAGAAGCTTCGCATCACGGCTCTTTACGCTTGTTGCGCAGTCGAGAATTTCCTGGGAACAACGAGTGGGATACACGCGCAGATTCTCTATGCACTCTTTATCACGGCATGAGTCGTAGATTCTTTTTGTATGGATACACACAGCCTCTTTAACACACGGCGGATTTCCGTGGATCGGGCCGGGCAAAACCTTATCAGGCATTTGCACATAACCTCCCGTAATAATGTTTTGAAGTCTCCTTCACTACATATTATGCGAGGTTTCCTTTTCGGTGAAAAAAATGGGCGTTACTTCCCTTTTCTTTTCTGAGCGAACACAAGAAGAAAGAGCGGCAAAATCACATACGCCGCGACAACCCATCCCGCCCCGGGTGTCCATTCCACCATCCCGCGAAGTGCAGACAAATCACGGTAAATAAGCTGCGTCATAGCGGCACATATAAGCGCAAGAGGAAGGCTTAGCCCTTCTTTTTTTGTAATTCCGAACATTCCGCAAATCATATCTTCGGCAAAGAGCAGACACACCGAGGTTTTAAAGAACAGCGACAGCGTCATTGCAATACAAGCGAGAATCTCGGTGTGCTGAATAAACCCGCCAACACCGCGCACTGACATCGCCGTGAACACAGGATAAAAATCCGTGCCTGCGATATCCCCACCGAGCGTCGCAACCGTCACGGCAGCGATAAGCGCAAGAGAGAGAGCCGAGCCTGCAACCGACCACAAAAAGAACTTTTTTCGCGCAGCCCCCTTCTCCATTCGCGTATACACCGAAAAAAGAGCAAACACCGTTCCGAACCGGTTTAAAAACACCTCTCCCGCTCCGCTAAAAAATGCAACAATCTCTTTTCCTGAAGGAATAAGACGCGAAAACTCCATCCACCTGATACCGAAAAAGACAAACACAGTAAGCACCGCCGCCGAAAACCAGAACAAAAGCCGCGCCGCACCGGACACTGCACACAGCCCGCTACGAAGTGCAAGAGCGGAAATAATTACAATAAGGAGCGGAAGAACAATCTGCGGGGTTCTGAAAAGCGCTGTTATCTGCACAAAGCGGGAAAAAACCGTAAGCGAAAGAATGCATGTAACAAGCGCAAAAAAAGCTGTTACGCCGCCGAAAAAGCGCGCGCCCCATTTCCCGAACACCGAAGAAAGCACCTCATAAAAGCTCTTTTCGGGAAATTTGTCGCATACGGATGCAATACACCATGCAATAAGGGTTGCCGCCGCGCCTGCAATAATATGTGCCGCCCACGCGCCGCTACCTGCATCGCTTCCCGACATCACGGAATAAGCGTTTGCAAAAATCACAAGAGCGCACACCGCCGCGCCCGAGCCGTTTGTTATTCTTCCGTCTCGCATACAGTTACCTCATAAATATAGAAATCATTCCGGAAAGAGACGCACCGACGTGGTCGCTTTCCGCGGCGATACCCGAAAACACCGCCAGAAGAAGAGATATGACGCCAAGTACTATATATGCGCGCTTTTCTTTGCCCTCACGCGCCCGAAAATCAAAAAACAATGCCGCTAAAAAAACAGCAGGAAGAACATAACTCATTTCTTTCCTCCGAGAATATTACTTACAGTTACCTCACACGTCACCTCCGGCACTTTTCCGTCCGTTGCGAAAATCTCTCCGATACCGTTTTTCTGTGCATAGGAAATCAGACCCGAAAATGCGTTTTCAAGATATTCTTTCGCGCTGTCTTTCATCATTTCCGAATCAATCTTCCCCTGCACTCCCGCAGGAGACAGCACGCACTTAACATTGAGCTTCACGGCATCTCCCTGCGCCTTTTTCTCTATATCATTTGCAAGTATTTCAAAAGAGGCACGCCCTCCCCGCGGCAGAGCAAGCGTCGGGAGATATCCTCCCGAGCCTTTTTTTGTCATTAGCGACAGAGCAAGCATCTGCTCCCCGTCAAGAAAAGCGGCAATCTTTCCGTTTTTCATAACCGCACCGCCTGAAAGAAGCATCTTTTCGTCCTCCACGCTTGCCGTCGGCAGGATATATTCACCATCTGCCTCACGTTCCCTGAAAATCTCCCAAACGCGCTTTGCGAAAAAACGTCTTGAATTCTCTTCATTGGCGAACATATCCGAAATACTTTCAAAGATATCGCTCCCGCCAGGCGGCGCGGTTTCAATAAGTTCTTCCGCACGGCTATCACGCACAATCACCGGCGCAATATCAAGATAAACATCCTGTACGCGCAGAACAGTATCGAGAATTTCATCTGTAAATTGTGCAGCTTCCTCTCCGATGAGAATACAGCTTGTGTGCCCCCAGTAAAGCTTTTTATCCGCGCAGCAGCTGAGCTCTCTTACCGCCTCAAAAAAGCTTCCGCCTTCCGCTGTGTATTTTGCGCCCTCTTTATCGTCAATTCCCCCGGTGGGCGCGCACACCACGGTTACTCGAACACCGCTCTCTGCGGCATCTATCCCAACACCGTTTACAATCTCCTGCATATTAAGCTCGTTATAGTCAAAGCATCCGCCAAGCATAAGCAAAAGGCACGCCGAGAAGAAAAGTCTCATAAACCGCATTAAAGCTTCCTCCGGAAACGTATTTTATTAAGACGCGATATAGCATACGGGCGGTGAATCATTCTCTCGCGCAGAACGCGCACATACCCGTCTTTCGCCCCGTCGCGCGTGTGGGGAATTATATATGAAGTAAAGTCCACACCAAAGGACCGAAGCGATGATATATACGCGGCAAAGCCTATCACGCACACTGCGTATCCGTATATTCCGAGAAGTGAGGAAAAAAGCAGAAAAACAAGTCGGAGAATTGCAATTGCGCCGTCAAGCTTTGGTGTAAGAAACGACGCTATTCCGCACATTGCTACAATTATAATCATCTCGGCAGATACAATGTTGGCGGTAACTATACTCTGACCGAGGACGATGGCGCCAACGGTACTTACCGTAACACCTATCGCCTTCGGCAGGCGCACCCCCGCCTCACGCAAAAGGTCAAACAAAAGCAAAAGCAAAAACATTTCCACTGCCGCCGGAAACGGAACCTGCGCCCGGCTTTTTGCAATACTTATAAGAAGATTTCGCGGTATCATCTCTTTGTGGTATGATATGAGCGCAATATAGAGCGCCGGCAGACTCACCGCGGCAAAGAACGAAACAAAGCGCAGAAGACGCGTAAAGCTTGCAAAGATGTGATTTTCATAATAATCCTCGTTCGCCTGGAAATTTTCAAGAAACAAATACGGAAACGTAATTGCATACGGCGTTCCGTCAACGAGCAGTGCTGCCCGTCCCTCAAACAGCTTTGCCGCAACAACGTCCGGCCGCTCAGTCTTTCCCGTTGTATCAACAAGCGAAGTGGGGCTATCCGTAACAAGCTCTGAGATGTAATTTACATCAAGCACGGAATCAATTTCAAACGACGAAAGACGGCGCTCCATTTCTTTTATAAGCTTTTCTTCACACAAGCCCTCAATATAAACAAGGCAGGTTCTCGTCCTGCTGACCTTTCCCACCTCTATAAACCTGAATTTAAGGTTTGGATTCTTGACCTTACGCCGTATAAGCCCGATGTTCGTAACGATAAGCTCCGAAAAACCTTCCTTAGGTCCGTTCACGGCATTTTCCGTTTCGGGAATACTTATTCCGCGGATTGCGTACTTCTTCGAGTTTGCCGCAATCGCGCGCGGGCAGGTATCCACAAGCACAACCGTATCACCGATAAGCACGGAGGTTACAGCATCAAAGGGCGTGTCCTTCACGCTGACATCATCTGTGCTTATTACAGTCGCGGCAAGCCTCTCGGCAAGAGTGTCTCCGAAAACAATCCCTTCCGGATTGAATTTAAGAAGCGGACGGACAACATTCTGGTCGATAACAATGTTATTTACGAGTACTTCGGTGAAAATCACGCAACCGCGCACTTTCTCATCATACCTGTTCCTGAATGGACGGAAGATAACCGTTTCATCGTCGCCGAGAATTTCGCGCATAAGCGCAACATCATCCTCAAGAATGCCGGTAAATCTCATATTCTTAAGTTCTTCGGCAGAAAAACCTTTTCGCATCGTATCTTCCTCCGTTGCATTTATGTGGCTTATTTTGCCACGAAATTGGAGTTTTATACGATAGCGACGGAAAGAAACACGGGCTTGCAGCAAAATACATTTCACTGCAAACCCGTTGCTGTTTATTCACTTGTGAAAATCTCAATTGCTTTAAAATCCTGATTGTTCAAGAAGCGATATAGTTACATTAACCATATCAGTACCTAATTTTGGTTCAGGAGTATTTGCACCGGTGATAGTCGGTTCGTATCCACCTTGCTCAATCGCTTCCTCTGTGGGAAGATAGCAAT
>JAFQGO010000175.1:0-2833 GCA_017398225.1 Oscillospiraceae bacterium
AAGCAGATGGGCTATGCCGGAGTGAAGTGGTAAAGGGAAAAGGAGGTCCCCAAAATGGGAACAGGTGACAAGCCAATCCTTTAAAGTAAATTGTCTAAAAACGAGAAGCTGACAACTTTTTGACAACCTTTTTCGGGATTGTTGGGGAGAAAATAGGACTATTCCGAGAGATTGAAAAGAAAAAACAAAAACCGCTAAAGCCTTGAAATACAAGGTTTTAAGCGGTTTTTTCTTGGAGCTGTTAGGCGGATTTGAACCGCCGACCTCATCCTTACCAAGGATGCGCTCTACCGACTGAGCTATAACAGCACACTATGGCGACCCGGATGGGGCTCGAACCCACGACCTCTAGCGTGACAGGCTAGCGTTCTAACCAACTGAACTACCGGGCCATATGCGTGATACCTGAATATTATACCTTTTTTTTGCGTGAATGTCAAGAAAAATTTTCACTTTTTTAACGTTATTTTTTTAAAATTTTTTGGTCATTTAAATTGTGTAAAATTTAGTCTGCCCTATTCCATTTTTTCGGAAAGTGTGTTACAATATAAATAAGTTATCAGAAAGGAAGTTCTTATAATATGAAAAAAGTCATTTGCAAAAATTACGAAGAGATGTCCCGCGAGGCAGCTAAGCTTGTTGCTGCCCAGATTAAGGAAAAGCCGTCAAGCATTCTCGGCTTTGCAACCGGCAGCTCTCCGGTGGGGATGTACAAAGAGCTTGTCCGTATGAATAAAGCGGGAGAGATTGATTTTTCTGACATTACTACCTTTAACCTTGATGAGTATTATCCCATCAAGAGATCAAATGACCAGAGCTACTATTACTTTATGTTCGACAACCTTTTCTCTCATGTCAACATCAAGAAAGAGAATGTAAACGTTCCTAACGGTGAGGTTTCCGATCCCGATGCAGAGTGCCGTGCATATGACGAGAAGATTGAGTCTTACGGCGGAATTGACCTTCAGGTTCTTGGAATAGGGCACAATGGTCATATCGGTTTCAATGAACCGGATGATAAGCTCATCGGCGCAACACATCGCACAGGTCTTACAGAAAGCACATTCCACGCAAATTCCGGCTATTTTGAAAAGCCTGAGGATATGCCGCGCGAAGCTCTCACAATGGGTCTTACTCCGATTATGCAGGCAAAGAAGATTGTTATGGTAATAAGCGGCAAGAGCAAAGCTCCGATCGTCAAGAGAATGTTTGACGGACTTATCGGCACGGATTGCCCTGCTTCTGTTTTACATATGCATAAGGATGTAACCGTATTCCTCGATGAGGATGCAGCTTCAATGCTCTGAGTATCTGCACGTTTACTATGAAAAAGTTTCTTATCGCTCCGGACTCATTCAAAGGAACAGCGAGCGCATCTGAGATATGTGAAATCGGAAAAAACGCGATTTCAAAAATTATACCGGACGCAGAATTTTCTCTTCTCCCCATTGCAGACGGCGGTGAAGGGACGGCAGATTGTTTTCTTTCTTGCCTTGGAGGTGAGAAAGTAACACTGCAGGTAACCGGACCGCACTTTTCTCCGGTAACGGCAAGCTACGCTATTGCAGGCGGTGACACTGCCGTCGTTGAGATTGCATCAGCTGCAGGGCTCCCTATGGCAGGAGAAAGAAATAATCCCGCCGAAAGCACAACCTACGGTGTGGGTGAGCTTATATGTGATGCCGTCGGACGCGGCGTGCAAAAGATTATTCTTGCGCTCGGTGGAAGCTGCACTAACGATGCGGCATGCGGACTTGCATCAGCACTGGGAGTTAAATTTTCAGACCGCAACGGGAAAGAGTTTATACCGGTAGGTGCAACACTCGATAAGATTTCTTCTATCGACTTATCCGCCGCTAAAGAAAAGCTCTCCGGTGTCGATGTTGTTGCCATGTGTGACATTGATAATCCACTTTACGGTGAGAAAGGCGCGGCGTATGTTTTTGCACCGCAGAAAGGCGCAGATGACGAATGCGTTAAGCTTCTTGATAAAAATCTTGTCTCATTTTCGAAGACTGTAGAACGTGTTGTCGGAATTTCTGTCGCCTCTGTTCCCGGTGCGGGAGCTGCAGGCGGCGCGGGGGCAGGAGCTATTGTCTTTCTCGGAGCTACGCTTCAAAAAGGAATCGATACTGTTCTTGACCTTTGCAGATTTGATAAGCTTGCAAAAGAAGCTGAGCTCGTTATTACGGGCGAAGGCCGCATAGACGGGCAGACAACCGGAGGAAAAGCTATTTCCGGTATTGCTGTTCGTGCAAAGGCGCTTGGAGTCCCGGTCGCTGTAATTGCCGGCGATATCGGTGATAACATCGAGCCGATATATGATATGGGCGTTTCTTTTGTTCTCAGCACTAACCGTGTTGCAAAGAGCTTTTCAGAAACAAAGCACCGTGCAAAGAGCGATCTTGCATTGACATTTGAGACTCTGGCAAGAATGATAAAAACAGTTGAAATCCAAAATAAAATGTGATACAATAATATTCAGCCGAAGAAAGCTTCGGCTGATATACGGAGATGTAGCTCAGTCGGTTAGAGCGCTTGCTTCACATGCAAGAAGTCGGGGGTTCGAGTCCCTTCATCTCTACCAAAGGGAAAACGTACCAGCCGGAGGTTGGTGCGTTTTCTCTTTGGTACTGCGTGAAATGAAGAGGACTCGAACAGGACGGCGCTCCGCAGAGAGCAAAAAGGGTGCCAGTGGCACGCTTTTTAGTCCGCGGGTAGAAGTCCCTTCATCTCTACCAAAGGGAAAACGTACCAACCGGAGGTTGGTGCGTTTTTTCTTTGGTACTGCGCGAAATGAAGAGGACTCGTTGAGGACGGCGCTCCGCAGAGA
>JAFQGO010000176.1:0-4167 GCA_017398225.1 Oscillospiraceae bacterium
ATCAAGAACATCGCCGATTGTGAGAAGCTCGCTTGACGGAGTGTAGCCGAGGCTCTGGGCGTATATCGTGGTGTTTCCCTTTGAGGGAGTATTGAGCAGGTTATACACAAGCTTTGCCATTTCACTTCTGATTATCGGATTGCCCGGTGTGACATACACTTCGTCAGAAAGTCCGATGTCCGCGGCTTTCGCTATCTGCCCTGCGGGATATGCACCGGTGTAATCGGCGTTTGTGTAGCCAAGCAGTCTGAGCATTGCGCTGAGTGCTTCTTCGTATTTGATGTAGCTGTTTGGACGGAACGAACCGTCGGAATATCCTGTCATAAATTTGTTTTTTGATGCAACACTTATATACGGAGCACCCCAGTGTGTATACATAACGTCAGAAAACGGAGAAATACGTGAGGTTGCAGTTGCGGCGCCCTTGTACTGAGATGCAGTTACAAGGATTTTTGCAAGCGCCGCGCGTGTGACATACTGACTGTCATTAAAATTACCCTTTGCATCGTATGTCATAATTTCCATGACGTCGAGAATGGTCTCAATGTCATCGTCTGAGGGAAGATTTGACGCGGATGCGGGTATAACAAACGTCAAAAGTATTGCCGCAGAGAGGATAAGCGAAATTAATTTTTTCATATTCATTTGCCCCTTTGATTTATTAGTCATGACGCAACGCGTCGATTGGGTTGAGTTTAGAAGCCTTTGCTGCCGGGAAATATCCGAAGAAGACTCCGATGAGAACGGAGACTGAGAAAGAAAGAATAACCGCCGAAGCGGAAACTGCTCCGGAAACGCCAAGAATGCCCGATAGAACTTGTGAAAGAAGCGCTCCCACTATAATGCCGATAACACCGCCGAGTCCGCTTGTTATAATGGCCTCAATAACAAACTGAGAAAGAATGTCACGGCGTTTTCCTCCGATAGCCTTGCGTATGCCGATTTCACGTGTGCGCTCGGTTACGGAAACGAGCATTATGTTCATGATTCCGATGCCGCCGACGAGAAGTGAAATTGCCGCAATCCCGGCAAGAACCATGGCAAGGGTTCCGGTAAGCTCTTCGATGCTCTCAACAAGCTCTGAAAGGTTTGAGACGTTGTATGCGTCCTCATCCTCGAAAATGTCATAGAGGTAATCTTCCAGAACCTTCTTAGCCGGTTCTATTACTGTTGAGTCTTTTGCAACATATGTGTAGCTTGAAATCCTTCCGTTTCTCGCAAGACGCGCTGCTGTGGAGTAGGGGATGATTACCATATTATCCGTACTTGTTTCGGTGCTGTCTCCCTCTTCTTCGAGAAGGCCGATTATCGTATATGCAGAGCCGTTTATCTTAAGAATTTTTCCTATTGGGTCGCTTGTCCCGAAAAGCTCGTTTGCAATGTATGTACCGATAACGCACACATAGTTGCGATTGGTTGTGTCAATGTACGAAATAAAGCGCCCATTCGATACAGCATAGTCTTTTATTTCAGCATATTCTTCGTTTCCACCATAAACAGATGAACTGACATTGGTTGAGCCGTATTTGACTGTTGCACCGCTTATTGTGACGGTGGGGGTAACATTTGAGAATAGCTCAGGGTTATCGTCTGCAAGAGTAAGCATTTCCTCGGGCTTTATATTCATATTGCCACCGCGCCCGCTGAGCATAACCGTGATATTGTTTGTTCCCATTGAGTTGAAGGAAGAAACCATATCGTCGGAAAAACCCTGCACAACGCTTACGAGCGTTATAACAGAAGCAATTCCGATTATAACACCGAGCATAGTGAGGAAGGAGCGCATTTTATTACCGGAGATGCTTTTAAGCGCGAGCTTTAAACATTGATATATATTCATGATTTTTTCCTCCGCGCTATTCGAGATTTTCAAGCTTCGGTATGTTTGGAGCATCCGAAATGATTTTACCGTCGTGAATCCGGATTATACGCTTTGCGCACTCCGCTATTCCGTTGTCGTGGGTGATAAGGATGATTGTTTTCCCGCTTTCGTTAAGGCTCATAAGAAATTTCATAACATCCTTACCTGTCTTTGAGTCAAGTGCACCGGTCGGCTCATCTGCGAGAATTACCGGTGGATTTGCCGCAAGTGCGCGAGCAATGGAAACACGCTGCTGCTGACCGCCGGACAACTGATTGGGCATATGGTGTACTCTGTCGGCGAGACCAACTCGGTCAAGTGCGGTAATAACCATTTCCTTGCGCTTTGAGGCAGAAATGCCTTGATATATCAGCGGAAGCTCAACATTTTCGTAAATGTTGTTTTTTGAAATAAGGTTGTATTGCTGGAATATAAAACCGAGAGTTTTGTTTCTTATAGTTGCCAGCTCGTTGTCGGAAAGCTTTGAAACATCTGTTCCGTTTAGCTTGTATGTTCCGCGGGTGGGAACGTCAAGCGCACCAATGATGTTCATGCAGGTGGATTTGCCCGAGCCGGATTTGCCGACTATCGCAACAAATTCACCCTCGGAAATACGGAAGGATATGCCATCGAGCGCACGGACCTCGTTTTCTCCCTCATCGTATATTTTATAAACATCGGAAAGCTCTATCATCTCATGCCTCCCATACCGCCGGGCATTCCGCCGCGATTTCCGCCCATTGCGCCACCGGGCATGCCTCCACCCGGTATACCACCGCCGGGCATACCGCCACCGGGCATGCCACCACCGGGCATTCCGCCTCCCATACCGCCGGGCATTCCGCCGCTCATGCCGAAGCCTGTCTGCTCGGTTGTGGAGGTGTTCTTTATTACTGTTACATATATAACATCTCCCTCGGAAAGACCGGAAACAATCTCAACATAGTCATCGTTTGCTTCACCGGTTTCAACCGTTATATATTTATACCCTTCGGGTGCATCAGGAAAGCGCTTTTTGCGAGGATTATCTCCTTTGTCATCAGAGGGTTCGTTCTCGGCGGAAATTCCCGTTGCGGTTGTATCGTCCTTAACAAGAACAAGATTACCGCGCGTTACAGCGTTTACCGGAATCATAAGAACATCAGATGCGTTGCTTATAACAATCTCTGCATCTACATTCATTCCGGGTAAAAGTCCATCATACTCTGAGATTACAACGGTTACCGGATACACGGTCACTCCGCTTGTCGGCGTTCCGATGATGCTTATGGTATCAACTACGCCCTCGAAGGTTTTATCCGGAAGCGCGTCTGCTGTGACGCTGACCGTCTGACCGACCTTGATGCTTTGGATGTAAAGCTCGTCAACGGATATATCAAATGTAAGCTTTGACATATCTGCAACTATCGCAAGTGAAGATTTATTTCCGTCGAGAGTATCTCCTTCTTTCATTGTTTTAGAAATAACAGTTCCGGCAATGGGGGAGCGGATTGTGTAATCCTGAAGCTTTTTAATCTGGTCATCAAGAGAAAGTCGTGAGTTTTTCAAGGAAAGTTCGTTGCTTCTGAGGTCGGATGCCGAAGAATCATCGGTAATCTTTAAGAGAAGATTTCCTGCGTCGATTTTATCCCCCTTTGCATAAGCAAGTTCTTCTATGTCACCGGATACCTTTGCGGTAACAGTTTCAGACGATGCTGCCTTTACCGTACCGTAATCGTTGCAAGCGTAGTTTCCAACCGTTGCGGTAACGGATTCTCCTGCAAGAATGGCACCCGGGTTTTTGAAGGTTATTTCAATGTCGGAAACAACGGCACCGGCATCTGTAGCGTATGTACCGGTTGTGACGTGTGATACATAACCGGTGTGAGATTCGTTTCTGTCATCAAAATATACGGTTGCAGACTGATTTCGGTATATATCCTTTGCGTTAGCAGAAAGAAACGGAACCCGTACCGTGAGGTATTCGGTGTTACTTATTTCGCAGAGCTTGGTGCCTGCGTTTACTTCGTCACCATTTTCAACGTACATTTCCGTGATAACGCCCGTGACAGGAGCCTCTACTGTTCTGTTAGCCTGTGCTTTGTTGTAATCGCGCACCTTGTCGTTGTATGAGAGAAGCTGCTGCTCATAGCTTGCTTCGGAACGCTCAATACTGTTTTCGGCGGACTCCGAATCAATAACATAAAGAACCTGGTCTTTAGTGACATCTGTGCCGACGGTGACGTAATCTTCAATTATGTCACCGGTGACAATTGACTGGATTTCATACTGTTCAATCGGCTCGACGGTTCCGCTTCCGGTAACAG
>JAFQGO010000177.1:0-5865 GCA_017398225.1 Oscillospiraceae bacterium
ACGTCTTCAAAGCTTCCGAAATACATGATGCTCGGATTTTTAAAAAGCTTTTCGCACGCGAGCTGTGAATATGCACCCTCAACACCCTGGCAGGCGACGACGCCGCCCTGCGGAAAGAGCTTATCCGTGCCGTCAATTGCTGCCTGCATACGCTCGGCAAGCCCGCTTTTTCTGCCCATACGCTTGCGCTGATACGAGCGCGAAATATCGGTCATCGTGGAGTAAAGCACGCGCGTGTAAGAGGAAAATTCCTCGCCCGCCATTTCTCCGACTTTTGAAAAAAGCTCGCGCTCGCGTGCCGGGTCGTAAACCGGCAAATTGTTTTCACGCTTATACTGCCCGATCTTTGCTGCAGTTTCCATTCTCTCCCGGACAAGGGAAACAAGCTCCTTGTCTATTCTGTCTATATCCTTGCGCAGTTCATTGATATCCATTTCCATCATTTCCTTTCAAATCGTACTTTTGCATTTTTTACAATATCATATCACAGATTGCAATCGCAGCTGCGGCTTCAATTACCGGTACAGCGCGCGGAACAATGCAGGGGTCGTGACGCCCGACTATCTCAAGCGGTGTGTCCTTTCGCTCCGTCAGAGAAACGCTCTCCTGCATTCTTGCAACGGACGGCGTCGGCTTTATTGCCGCTCGGAATATAACGGGCATTCCGGAGGTGATTCCGCCAAGAGCACCGCCGTGGTTGTTTGTTTTCGTTTTCACAGCATCTCCGTCCATAAAAAATGCATCGTTGCATTCGCTTCCGCGCATTCTTGCCGCGCCGAACCCCGCGCCGAACTCAATGCCTTTTACTGCGGGAATGCCGAATATGATGCGGGAGATAATATTTTCAACACCGTCAAACATCGGGTCTCCATACCCTGCGGGAACGCCGCATATTGCACATTCAACGATGCCGCCGACGCTGTCAAGGTCACTTTTTGCTTTTATGATTTCCTCCATCATCCGCTCTCCTGCATTTTTATCAAGTACAGAAATGGGCTCACTGTGCAGAACGGACGTGATTTCCGGTTTAACGGGAGAAAACGGACGATCGGAAACGCCGGCGATCTCAAGCGCGTGCGCCGCGATGTTTATACCGCGGTTTTTAAGATACTGGAGGCAGATTCCACCGGCAATGCAAAGGCACGCGGTGAGACGCCCTGAAAAATGCCCGCCGCCGCGGATGTCGTGGAAGTTACCGTATTTTACAAATGCAGTAAAATCAGCATGTCCGGGCCGTGGGATTTCGCGCAGGTTTGAATAATCCTTCGAGCGCGTGTTGGTGTTTTCGATGATTGCGCATACAGGGCTTCCGCAGGTGAAACCGTCTGCAACACCGGAAAGAAACCGTGGCTTGTCCGCCTCGCTTCTTGACGTAGTATGTGCACCGCGCCCGGGAGCGCGCCGCGTCATAAACGCGAGAAGCTCCTCCTCATCAATTGCAACTCCTGCAGGCAATCCGTCAATCACAACGCCGATTGCCTCGGAATGTGACTGACCGAAGATTGAAATTCTTAATTTTTCACCGATAACCGAGGACATTTTCTATTCCTCCTTTTTATTTATGACAGCGCCGAGGTGTGCGTATTTTTCATAAAAATCGCCGTAGGATTTTCTCACTGCCTCCGCGCCTTGTACCGTAACCGCACCGTCGCTTGCCGCGGCGGCGATTGCAGCGCTCATTGCTATTCTGTGGTCGTTTTCGGAATTAACTCGTCCTCCGGAAAGCTTCTTTTTGCCGAAAATGCGTATCCCATTCGGTTCAGCCTCTGCGTCGGCGCCGAGAGATAAAAGCATATTTACGGTGGATTCAATCCTGTCGCTTTCTTTTATGCGAAGTCTTCCGGCACCCGTTATTCCGGTTTCGCCGTTTGAAACGGCGGCAATAACCGAAAGAACCGGGACAAGGTCGGGAATTTCGGATGCATCAATTCTTACAGCGGAAAGAGGCTTTTTTCTGACTGTGATACCGGCATCGCTGCGCGTAACCTCTGCACCGAAACGGGAGAGAATGTCAATGACGGCACGGTCACCCTGCACGCTGTCGTATTTCAGACCGTGCACCGTAATTCCTTCTTCAGACAGAGCGCCGAGGCAGAGCCAGAATGCGGCGTTTGACCAGTCGCCTTCAACCGCAAGTCTTCCCGGTGAGATATATTTCTGATTTCCGGGGATTTTTATTTTATTGCCGTCCATTTCGGCTTTTATCCCGAATGTATGAACCGCGTCAAGCGTCATTTTTATGTATGAAAGTGATTCGATTTTTCCTGTTATATCAATCTCGCTGTTCCCTTCAAGAAGCGGAAGAGCGAAGATGAGACCGGAAATAAACTGCGAGCTTATATTGCCCGGCAAAGTGAACCTGCCGCCGCGAAGTCCGCCGTGAGCAGTAAGCGGAAGAGTTCCGTTATAATCTATGGAAGCCCCGCGCAAGGAAAGACATTCAACCAGTGGAGAAACGGGTCTTTCGGGAAGGCGTCCCTCGCCTGTGAAAGTAACATCTCCCCCGAGTGCCGCGGCAACGGGAATGAGAAAACGGAGCGTAGAACCGCTCTCGCCACAGGAAAGAAAAGCTTCAGTGCGTCTCTTTATCGGAGACACGGAATACACACCATCCTGATTTTTTATTTCTGCGCCGAGGGAGCTAAGGCATCGGGCGGTAGCGGCGATATCAAGGCTTTCGGCAGGGCAGACAATTTCCGTGGGTTTATCTGAAAGGGCGGCACAGATGAGAAGTCTGTGTGCCACAGATTTTGAAGGAATTACCTCAATTTCGCCGGAGGGGGAAGGGCAGGTTATTTCTGCAATCATAAATTAATTCTTCTTTCCTGGAAAAAATCATAAGCTAAAACATCTCGGAGATTGCCGGAAGAAATCCTTTTTCAAAAATGCCGCGGATTTCATTGATATCAAATGTATGAAGCTCGCTTTTTCCGCGTACAAAAGGAAAAACAAGTGTTATCTTCCCGGAGCTTCGCTTTTTGTCGGACATTGCATAGTGCGCAAGAGACTCTGCGTCATACATACATTCCGTTGGCAGCGAATATTTTCTGCAAAGCTCCTCTATTTCTTCGGCAACGCCGGCGGCGCAAAGCAACAGGTGTTCTGCGGCGCGCGCCATAAGGCACATGCCGATTGCGACGGCACGACCGTGAGAAATTTCAAAGCCCGAGAGCTTCTCAATTGAATGAGCGGGAGTATGACCGAGATTGAGAAGCTGGCGAATCCCCAGATCAAATTCATCCTGGGCCACGATATCGCGTTTTATGCGGATGCACTCGGCGATAAGCTCTTCAAGATGCTCGTGTGCACCCATGTGGCAGAGGTTAAGAATCTGCCAGCTTCCGAGCGCTCCGTATTTTATAACCTCCGCCATCCCATCGGAGAAGATATCTTCCGGGAGATTTTTTATTATCTCCGTATCGCAGAGGACAAGGCTTGGCTGATAGAAGGCTCCGGCGAGATTTTTTCCTGCGCGGAGATTTATTGCGGTTTTTCCGCCGACGGAAGAGTCAACTGCGGAGAGAAGGGTTGTCGGTATTTGTACAAATGAGATTCCGCGCAAAAAGCTTGCGGCGGCAAACCCGGTAAGATCCCCAACAACTCCTCCGCCGAGAGCAACAACGCAGTCGGCACGCGTGAGCCCTTCGTCTGCGAGAAATTCGAGCAGCTTTATATAGTTTTCCGTGCTTTTTGACTCTTCTCCGTGTGGGATAACAAAGTCAGAAACAGAAAAACCGGAATTTTCAAGCAGTTCACGCACGTCATCAAAAAACAGGCGGTGAGTTGTATCGTCCGATACAACGGCGCACCGTCTTCCTTTTACAAGAGAAGCGGTAAGCTCGCCGATGCGGGAGAGAACCCCTCCGCCTATAATGACATCATAACACCTTGAGGCATCTATTCTAATTCTCTCCACTCTTCATCTATCCTTTCTTTCCGCATACGCCCCTCGCGGAGAAGGGACATAAGGCGCTCTTCATCGTTTTCTGCGAGCGCGTCGCGGTATTCTGTAAGTGAATCTATAATAAAATCAAGCTCGGAAATAAGATTTCCGCGGTTTTCAAGAAAAAGCTCCGTCCACATTTTTTCCGAAAGCTTTGCAACGCGCGTCAGGTCTTTATAGCTCCCTGCGGAAAAACCTTTGTGCGCCTCGGCGCGGGGGGATTTTACATATGCGTTTGAAACAACGTGGGCGAGCTGGGAGGTGTATGCAATAATCTCATCATGTTGTTCTGCGCTTGTTACCGTGACATGGGCGAAGCCTGCGCGGACAAGGCACTTTTTAGCCTTTTCAAGAAGAGCAATATCCTCTCCGGGTTTAGGAACGAGAATCATACACGCCCCGCGGAAGAGGTTCACCTCGGCATAACGGAAGCCGGAAAACTGGCGTCCTGCCATAGGGTGCCCTCCGATGTAGTGAAAGCCGTGTTTTTCTGCGAGTGCGAAAAGCGTCGGGCACACAAACTCTTTTACGCCGCAACAGTCGATT
This sequence comes from Oscillospiraceae bacterium, assembly GCA_017398225.1. Taxonomy (GTDB): domain Bacteria; phylum Bacillota; class Clostridia; order Oscillospirales; family JAAYXM01; genus SIG480. Next base: position 4,490 of record JAFQGO010000177.1, read on the forward strand.
ACTATTGCTTCTTTTTTTATAAGATGTGCGTGTTGCTTCATATAATCAAGGGTCGCCTGCGGGTAAAGAGCAACAAAGATAAAATCACACTCTGAAAGTGCTTCATCGGTGAGCTTGCCGTCAACTGCGTTGACAAGAACCGCTCTCTTGTAGGAAACCTCGTCGATGTCATATGCATAGACGGTGTAATCGGTGTTGAACTTAAACGCTTTTGCAAGCGAGCCGCCGATGAGACCGAGCCCTACGACGCCTATCGTCATAATTCCACCGCCTTGCGAACAGCAAAGACTGCTTTTGCAACATCGTCAAACTGCTCGGGAGTGAGCGATTGCGCGCCGTCGCACAGCGCGTGCTTGGGATCGTTGTGAACTTCTATCATAAGCCCGTCTGCACCGCACGCCGCCGCGGCAAGAGCCATTGGTTTCACGAGGCGGGAGATGCCGCTTGCGTGGCTCGGATCAACAACAACCGGAAGATGCGAAAGCTCTTTGAGCATCGGGACGGCTGACAGGTCAAGCGTGTTGCGGGTGTATGTTTCAAATGTGCGTATTCCGCGCTCGCAGAGGATGATGTTTTCGTTTCCTCCTGCCATTATATACTCCGCGCTCATAAGAAGCTCTTTTAACGTGTTTGCAAGCCCGCGCTTTAAAAGAATAGTTTTGTTTGTTTTCCCAAGCTCCTTTAAAAGCTCGAAATTCTGCATATTGCGCGCGCCGACCTGAATGACATCCACGTTTTCAAAAAGTGAAAGGTGGTTTGCGTTCATAATTTCCGTAACGATAGGCATTCCTGTTTCTTCCTTTGCTTCAAGAAGAAAATCTATCCCTTCGGCTTTGAGTCCCTGGAAGTCATAAGGGCTTGTTCTCGGCTTGAATGCGCCGCCGCGGAGAAGGGTTGCGCCCGATGCTTTTACCGCGTGGGCGATGCCGAGGATTTGTTCCTCGCTCTCGACGGAGCAGGGACCCGCGATAAGGGCGAAATTCCCACCGCCTATTTTCACACCGCCGATATCGACGACCGTGTTTTCCGGATGGAATTTGCGGTTTGCGCTTTTGAACGGTTCTGTTATACGTGTTACATTCTGAATGATGTCAAGCCCTTCAATGAGCTCTATATCAATATTTGTTGTGTCTCCGATAAATCCGAGGACCGTCTGATATTCGCCCTTCGACACGTGGACCTGTATATTCTGCTCATTGAGCCACGCTATAAGGTTATCCACCTGCGCCTGGGGGACATCGCGTCTGAGAACTGCTATCATTTTCATTACCTCCAACAAAAAAAGCCTTACAGTAGTGATATCTACTGCAAAGCTTTCAAATTCAAAAACTTTTTAAGCACCAGAAATCACTTTTACTTTTTAAAGCTAAAAAAGT
>JAFQGO010000178.1:0-4936 GCA_017398225.1 Oscillospiraceae bacterium
ATCACGCCGGTTGCAACGGAAAACTTTACCTGTTGGAAACGTGACGGAAAAGTGGTAAGCTATAATCAGGAGTATACATATTATCTCTGGGATGACACAGCTATCACGGAATCCACGGAAGAAATCCCCGAAACGGCATATTCCGGCGACAAAAAGCTTCCGCTTATCGTTCTTGAGAGCGGAAACGGCGGCGCGTATATGATAGAGTATGACAAGGCTGACTTTGAGATTGTTGAGGTCGGTATCCTCTTCGGCTCGGGGGATGTAACGGTTGATTCCTGCAGCGCAAAATACACTTCGCAGAGAAATTCTGCCCACGGTCAGTTCACTGCAAAGGCAAGCGGAACGGCAAAGGGATATCTTATCTATAAAGACGGCGATGCGTATAAGGTAATCTACGCAACAGCAGAGTAATATAACAACATTCAGGCGGGGCTTTGCTCCGCCTGTAAAAAACAAAAAACAAGGAGAAAAACAAAATGGAAAAGCTCAGAATAGGACTTATCGGCTGCGGGGGAATGATGAAGCGCCACGCAGAGGGAATACAGATGCTTGATAATGTAGAGGTCAGCGCAGTGTGCGATGTAAAGCTCTCTCTTGCCGAGGATGTCGCAACCGTTCTTAACAACCCGCACGTCACAACGGATTATACCACGATGCTCGATTATGTGGATGCAGTGCTCGTTGCGCTTCCTCATCATCTGCATTATCCGTGCGGAATGTTCTTTGCAAAGAATAAAAAGCATGTGCTTATGGAAAAGCCGCTTTGCAATACGGAAGCGGAATGCTTAAGCCTTATTAAGACCTGTGAAGAAAACGAAGTAACGCTTATGTGCGCATATCCCGTGCGTTACTGGCAGGGCATCCGCAAGCTCAAGGAAATGGTGGACAGCGGTGAATACGGAAAAATCATGCAGATGTCTATCTGGACTGAGCAGTACACCCTCGCAAACGATCAGGACTGGAAGGGAACTGCGTGCCTCGGCGGCGGTCAGTTTTTCAGCCATGGCTGCCATTATGCTGATCTCCTTCTCTGGTTCTGCGGAAAGCCGGTTTCCGGAAACCATTTCGGAACAACTGTTGGTACGCCCTGGCTTTTAGGCGAAGGCACAAGCGTTCTTACAATGAAGTTTGAAAACGGCGCACTCGGTTATCACGGTGCAACCTGGGGCTCGCGCGGAACGAAGATGGGAACAAACTTCCAGATTATAATGGAAAAGGGAACTCTTGAATTTGAAATCCGCTCCGGCGAGGTGCGCGTTTATGATACATTCCGCGAGCATAAGCCCGGAGAAACAGATGAAGATTCGCATAAATACAGAGTTGTCTGGAAACGTGACGGTGTGCTCACTAAGGAAACCCAGCATGAGGTCGCTCACTTTGTTGAATGCGTGAGAACCGGCAAAAAGCCGATGACGGACGGATATTCTGCGCTTAAAGGCCTGCAGATTATCTGGAAGCTTTATGATTGTGAAAAATTCGGTCAGATTGCAGACCTTCGCGGAATGGGACTTGAAGACTGAACACTCGGGGGAGACGGATATGAGCTTTTTAAAAAACGGGGCGGAAATCATTCAGGCAAAGATTGATTCATCGTCGGGCTTTGCGGTAATAAGCGGAGATTACGAAATAGAAAAAACAATAAATAACCCGTCGGACTTTCATCTAGTTCTTGAAAACTGCAAACTGCGTATGGCAGATAACACCTTCTGCAATATGTTTACAAACGAAAATTGCCGGAATACGGACAAAAACGACAGGAATATCATCATAGAAGGCAGAGGAAATGTCCTCCTCGACGGCGGCGAATATAACGGACTTTCCGAGCGTAACTGCGGACGTGACGGCAGACCGGAGATATATGTAAACAACATCATTCTTTTCGGCGGCGTGCGCGGATTTAAGGTGACGGGGATTCATGTCAGAAATCAGCGCTGGTGGGCAATAAACTTCGTTTATTGCAGAGACGGTTATATAGCAAACATTGATTTCTGTGCGGATGATACATATCTTGACGAAAACGGAGAAATAAAACACCGCCTCGATTTTGATAATTATGAGGCGATAAGGATAAAGAACGCCGACGGAATTGACATCCGCCGCGGCTGCCGTGATATAGTGATTGAAAATATAACCGGCTTTACGGAGGATGACACCGTTGCCGTAACCTCGCTTCCGTGGAAGATTGAGAGTGCACTCCGGCGCCCGGACGAGTCTGATGATATCTGTAATATTGTTATCCGCAATGTGGTGTCCTCGGCACTTTGCTCAAATGTGCGTCTGCTTTGCCGCGGGGGAGGGAAGCTTTATAACGTGCTTGTGGACGGCGTTTTTGATACATCAAAGGACAGTCCGCATATGACACGAGGAATCTTTGCGGTGCGTGTGGGAGATGCCACCCCGTACAACAGCCGCGGACCGCGGGCTGATGAGTTTTATAACATTTCCGTGCGCAATGTAGTATCCCGTGCGCGTACGGCTGTGCAGATAAACAACCCCATAGGAGCTTATTTCACGGATAATATAATGCCGTTTGACGGATGTGGGAAAGCTTTGGAAATTGTAAAAGAGGAGGAGTAACGCAACATGAAGAAAAGATTATTATCGTTCGTCCTTGCACTTGTAATGGTAATATCACTTTTGCCTGTATCGGCATTTGCTGAAGAAAAAAGTGCTCTATCGGATGTAAAAATTTTGTACGAATTCAAAAATACAGGTTCAAAATACAATTCCGTTCTCGGAACGGATATCACGGCATATAAATACGAGCACACAAACGGCTTCTGGCAAGGTGAGTTAGTTCATAATGTGGATAATAGAACCGGAACTTCCGGACCGCATATGAATGCATCCTACGGCCTTTTTATGCGCTATGTCGGAAGCTGGGCGGCAATTAAGATAAACGTTCCGGCGGGCGGAACATACAACAAGCTTGCTATGAAGGTTCATTCGATTGCCAACGCATCTACAGATATCGATATATATATTGCAGATTCATCAACACTGCTTTCAAATGATACGGACGTAACATCTCTTCCGCTCCTTGCAGAGAATATTGATATTTCAAAGCTGTATGTTGAGAATAACAAAGCAAATAAGCTTGGAGTAATAGAAACGGCAATAGAAAAGGATATTCCGGAAGGCGAGCATTATCTCATTTTCTATGTAGAAGGCGGAAAATACTCCGACGGTAAGGCTGATTCCCAGTCTCGCATTTATGAGCTCACGCTATCCGGCGGAGAAAAGCTTGTTCCGCTGGGAGTTTCGGCAACACCTGAAAATGAGCTTCTGAAGATAAGTGAGTCCTGTATGCTTACGGTCAGCGGATATTTAAGCGACGGAAAGAAGCTTGATTTATCTGATGCAACCTTTGAATATAACAGTAAAAATCCGGAAATTGCCGTTGTGAGTGAAGCTGGTGAGGTGACGGGTGTTTCTGAAGGTACGGCAACGGTAACGGTGACCGTCAAAAAGCCGGGGATGTCTCCTTTTGATGTTGATGCCGCGGTTAATGTAAGCAACGAAGAACTTGAATTTTCGGATTATTCGCTTAAATATGATTTTGGATACGAAATAGTTGATACGACCCCGTTTCTCTCTATAACGGGAGACCAAACAAAAAATATCTGGTTGCCGCATTCAATAAGCAGCAAGATAAGTACATTGCGCAAAATGAGCTATGGCCTCCAGGTCGGAACGGTTACCGACCAGTATATTGTAATGACGCTGAATGTCCCGGTTTCCGGAACGTTTAAAACGCGCTTTGGTTATGCGCTCGGAACAAACGGCGGAAGTGGAGAGGTTTATCTGCTTGACGGCAACGTCAAGGATATAGCAGAAGCACTGCTTGATAAGAAAAACAGGCTTGGTAGCTTCAATTGCTATGGCACGGCTCAAATTCTCGGACAGGTGGCGGATTTCCGGAATATCACCTTCAAAAGCCCCGGGAAATATCTTCTTGTGCTCCGTGCAAGCGGAAAAGGTGACGGAGGAAGCAATAATCTCTATCCGTCATCAATCACCTTTTACGGCGGTGAAAAAACTGCCGTAGCAGGAATTGTTGCCGAGAAAAAGGAACTCCTTGTTGAAGAAGGTCTCTCTGAAAACCTTGATGTCAGCGTGTACCTGTCCGATTGCACGAAGGCAGAAAAAGAAGATTTCATATTACAGTATGAAATTGCAGATGAAGAGGTAGCAAGTGTTGATGAAAACGGTGTTGTAACTGCGCTTTCGGCGGGTGATACAGAAATCACGGTTACTGCAGTGCGCGGCAGCTCTTCGGTTTCCTGCTCGGTGCCCGTGTCTGTAATAAAGCCTGGTTATTCTGCGTACAGTGCTGTGTATAATTTAGAAAACGCAGAAGAGGACGCATCAGGCGCTCTTGTGCTCGAGGTAAACGTTCCTGTAACCGGAAGCTGCGATGTTGTCTTAGAGCATGCAAAAAAGCCTGACGGCGGAATTGGCGAAGTATATATAATACCTGTCGGTACAGCGGATATTGAAGCTGCACTAACGGAAGAAAACAAACTCGGAGAAGTAAATTATTTTTCCGAAACAGAAGATGCGGTAAAAACCGCGCTTGGTAAGCACACGTTCAAAATGCAAGGTAAATATCTTGTTGTATGTAAGATGAAGGAGCAATCTGACGGTAAAGAGCAGTATCCGGAGATTCTGCTTTTTGACGGCGGAAGCAAAACCGCTCTTATCAGTGTAAGTCTCGGTTTTGACGGAAGAAATGCAAGGGTTTTGTCCGGCATGATGTCGGACGGTACCGTAGCAGATCTTTCAGATGCGGAAATTCGTTTCGGAATACGTGACTTTTCCGTTGGTACGATTGATGCGCAAACAGGTCTTGTGACGGCAACCAAAGAGGGTGGAAAAACTCAAGTCACAGCATCTGTAACACTTGACGGAGTAACGGCGTTTGGTGAAATTG
>JAFQGO010000179.1:0-3449 GCA_017398225.1 Oscillospiraceae bacterium
ATAATTGAAAATGACAAATCTCCGGCCTGAGCAAGCAAAGACAGGACAAGTGCACCGACTCCGAAAGAAAAATAATTCACCGGAAGGTTGAAAAAAAATGCAAACGCAACAAGAGACACAACGCAGGTAACAATGCCTCCCACGGCACCTTCCACCGTCTTTTTCGGACTGATTTTTTCACACAACTTATGTTTTCCCAAAAACACCCCGGTAAAATATGCTCCGGTATCGGTCATCCACGCGGCAAGAAACGGAAGGAGAATCAACACTCTGCCGTTTTCAAGCGCATGTATTCTTACGACAAGCGAAAACATAAACGGAAGTATGGCACCCGCAAAAAATGATGTTACAACCATAACAAGGTTCGTTTTCTCGTAGTTAAAAAGCCAAACGGCAAAAAAAGCCACTACCGCCGCAAAAATATATACAATCGCGTATTTTTCAAACATAGGTAGTGATACCCAAAAAGGTGATGCAGCCGCAAAAATGCACGATATGGCAGAAAGCGGAGCAAGCGTAACAATTTTGCTCTTCCATGTAAGTTCGAAGGCAGCGATGGCGCAAATTACCGAGACCGTTACCGTAAACCAGACCGGAGGCAAAAAATATACTACCGCAATAAAAACAGCAATTGCAGCTGTTGCAGTTATAATCCGTGTTCGCATATCAAACATTCCTTTCACACAAAGGAACGGCGTAAATATTATATTCCGCCGTATCTTCTGTTTCGCTTTTGAAATTCGATTATTGCACGGTCAAGCTCACGCTCGTCAAACTCCGGCCAAAGCTTATCCGTAAACACCATTTCGCTGTAAGCCAGCTGCCACAAAAGAAAATTTGAAAGCCGCTTCTCTCCACCCGGGCGAATAAGAAGATCAGGAGCCGGAGTTCCCGCTGAATAAAGATAAGAATCTATCATATCTTCGCTTATTTCCTCGGGCTTTATTTTATTTGCAGAAACATCACGCGCAATTTTCGAAACAGCTTCTTTTATCTCGTTTCTGGAGCCGTAATTAAGGCAGACGTTGACCTGCATTCCGGTCATATCCCGCGACTCTTTTTCCGACTCATCCATAAGCTTTTTGATGTGCTCGGAAAGTCCAGCACGCGAGCCCCAGAAGCAAAGCCGCAGATTTTTCTTACGCACCTCATCAATTGCTTCTATGATGTACTTTTCAAGAAGCGACATAATGGTGCTGACCTCATCGTCGGGGCGCTTCCAGTTTTCGGTGGAAAACGCATAAACGGTGAGGTATTTAATACCTATATCATTACAGTAAGTCGCTATTTTTCGGAAATTCTCACTTCCGACAGCATGCCCTGCCGTTCTCGGCATCCCGCGTCGCTTTGCCCAACGTCCGTTTCCGTCGAGAATTATTGCAATATGCTCAGGCAGAGCTGTGAAATCCACAGACTCTGCCGCTTGCTTCTTTTTAAAAATACCCATTGAATATCACTGCCTTAAATTTCGAGAAGCTCTTTTTCTTTCTTTTCGGTCATAACGTCAAGCTCCTTACAGCTCTTATCCGTGACCTTCTGAGTCTCGTCTTCCAAAATCTTAAGATCATCTTCCGTGATTTCGGATTTTTTCTTCATTGCCTTAAACTTATCAAGTGCATCACGACGGATGTTGCGAACCGCAACCTTGCCGTCTTCGCCGATTTTCTTAACCTGCTTAATGAGGTCGCGACGACGCTCTTCGGTAAGCTGCGGGAAAGCAAGGCGAATGCACTTGCCGTCATTAGCCGGGGTGATACCCAGGTCCGATGCAAGAATTGCCTTTTCAACAGCCTTGAGAACAGATGCATCCCACGGCTGAATCATAAGAGTTCTCGGTTCGGGAACAGATACAGAACCGAGCTGTGGGATAGGAGTCGGGGTTCCGTAATAGTCAACCGTAATCTTATCAAGAACTGCAGGATTCGCACGTCCTGCACGTACTGCCGCAAACTCTTCTGCGACAACGCCAATACTTTTTTGCATTCTCTCTTCAAATTCTTTTACTTCAGGTCTCATAACTTAAGCATCCTTTCTTACTACTGTACCAATTTTTTCACCGAGAATAACTCGTTTAATATTTTCACTGTCCTGCAGCGAGAAAACAATTATCGGGATATCGTTATCCATCGAAAGCGAGGTTGCCGTTGTATCCATAACATTGAGATGGCGGGCAAGAACCTCGTCGTATGTAAGCTCATCAAACTTAACAGCATCTGCATTCTTTTTCGGATCACTGTCATAAACGCCGTCAACGTTGGTTGCCTTCATAATTACCTCGGCATCCATTTCTGCCGCACGTAAAACAGCAGCTGTATCCGTTGAGAAGAATGGGTTGCCGGTTCCGCAACCGAAAATTACAACTCTTCCCTTTTCAAGGTGACGGATTGCACGGTTTCTGACATACGGTTCTGCAAGTGCGCGCATTTCAATGGCGGTCTGCACACGCACTGGAACGCCGAGCTGTTCAAGAACATCCGCAACCGCAAGTGAATTGATGGTCGTTGCAAGCATACCCATATGGTCGGCGCGCGTTCTGTCCATATGCCCGCCTCCGTCCTTCACACCGCGCCAGAAGTTTCCGCCGCCGACGACGATGCCAACCTGCACACCAAGGTCAACGCATTCCTTAACCGTGGCACACACGGAATTTATTACCTGAAAATCAAGCCCTGTTTTTTTCTGTCCTGCAAGCGCCTCTCCGCTGAGCTTAAGCAAGATGCGCTTATATTTTACATTACTCAAAATTTGTCCCTCCCGATAAAAAATACTCTCTATATATAATAATATTTTTTTGCCGAAATGTCCAGTTTAATTTTCATATATTTTAAATTTATTTTCTATTTCTCATATAATGGAACATATACTGTTGCGCCAAACCCGCTAAATTGCCGAATCTTGAGTAATCAAACTTCCCTTCGCCGAAGAAAAATTTAATTGCTTTCTTCATCCACACATCCACCGGAAAGGCATCAAGTTTGCCGAGTCCGAACAAAAGAACACAGCTTGCAACCTTTTCACCAACACCTGAAAGCGAAAGGAGCTCACGCTTTGCATCAAGCGTCGGAAGGGACATTATGCGCTGTAGATCAATGCTGCCATCCGCAACGCCACGCGCAGCCTCCGAGATATATGCGGCGCGATAGCCTGCACGAAGCGAACCAAGCTCTTTTTCGCTGAGCCTTGCAACACTCTTCGCATCGGGAAAAGTGTAAAGCCTTTCGCCCATAAAATCAATTTCATCGCCGCATAAATGACACAACTTTTCCACAATTCCTTTTATTCTCGGAATATTATTGCACTGAGAAATTATAAACGAGCACAGCGCCTCCCACGGCTCCTGACGCAGAATCCTTATTCCTTTCCCGAATTCGCACGCCGGAGCAAGGACAGCCTCACGGCTTATCTCACTGCGCAAGGCCGAATAATCGCGTTCTAAATCGAAATAATCG
>JAFQGO010000180.1:0-2737 GCA_017398225.1 Oscillospiraceae bacterium
AAAACAAAAAACGTACCAACCTTACGGATGGTACGTTTTTTGTTTGGTGGAGACGGTGGGGATCGAACCCATGACCTCTTGAATGCCATTCAAGCGCTCTCCCAGCTGAGCTACGCCCCCAAATAACTATATAATTATATCCCGAATATATAATATTGTCAACTCTTTTTTTGCTATTTGGAAAATTATTTGCGATAGAAGGAAAATTCACCTTTCCGGTTTCATACTCACAAGACACTTCCTCTCCGTCAATCTGCACGAAAAAGAGTTGTAAAAAAATGCAAAATTTGTCTTTTTAAATCTATTGAACACCATTATAAATTATGTTATGATATACTCGGAGTAAATTGGAAAATATAACGCTTTCGGAGAAGAAAGGAGAATTTGCGTGAGTATTGACATTTTTACGATTTTTGAGCTTCTTGGTGGTATCGCCCTGTTCCTTTACGGAATGAAAGTTATGGGCTCGGGGCTTGAGCGCGTTTCGGGAAGCAAGCTTGAGGGTATTCTGGAACGCCTGTCCGACAAAATATTCAAGGGTGTTTTGCTCGGTGCGGTTGTAACGGCGATTATCCAGTCCAGCGCCGCGACGACGGTTATGGTTGTCGGCTTTGTAAACTCCGGCATAATGAAGCTTGCACAGGCAATCGGAATTATTATGGGCGCCAACATCGGTACGACAGCGACGGCGTGGATACTCAGCCTTACGGGTATTCAGGGAGACAGCTTTTTTGTTCAGCTTTTAAAGCCGTCAAACTTTGCTCCGCTTTTTGCATTTGTCGGCATTGCGATGATAATGCTTTCAAAGAAGAGCAAAAAGCGCGATATCGGCTCGATACTTGTCGGCTTCGGCGTGCTTATGGTCGGTATGAATACGATGATTGACGCTATGGAGCCGATAACAAGCCTTCAGGGGTTTGAGGATTTCCTTCTTATGTTCACAAATCCCATTCTCGGTATGCTTGCCGGTTTTGCTCTTACCACGCTTTTGCAGAGCTCATCTGCATCCGTTGGTATCATGCAGGCGATGGCTGTTGCGGGGAATGTTACATATGGCTTCGCAATACCGATGATTCTCGGTCAGAACATCGGTTCGTGTACAACAACGCTTATCTCGTGCATCGGTGCGAAAAAGAATGCGAGAAGAGCGGCGCTTGTCCATCTGTATTTCAATATAATCGGCGTTATAATCGTTTTTGTTTTGTTCTACGGTCTTGACCTTTTCTTCGATTTCAGCTTTAAAACAATGTCGATGAGCGCTGTTGACATTGCGGTTGTTCATTCAATGTTTAATGTGTTTTCAACCTTTGTGCTTCTTCCGTTTTCAAAGCAGCTCGGACATCTTGCAACGATTTCCGTACCGGATAGCGCACCTGAGGATGCAACGAACTTCCTTGATGAGCGTCTTCTCAACACCCCGAGCTTTGCAATTGAACGTTGCAAAGGCATAGCCGGAGAAATGGCAGTACTTGCGAAAGCAACCTTCCACGATGCAGCAGAGCTGATGTGGGATTTCTCGGAAAAACGTGCACAGGAAATCGAAGATGCTGAAGCGAGAATCGACACTTATGAGGACAAGCTCGGCACATACCTCGTAAAGCTGTCGGGGCTTGGCGTATCCGAAGATGAAAGCCGCGAGATTTCAAGACTTCTTTATACAATCGGAGATTTTGAGCGAATAGGCGACCATGCCGTAAACCTTCTCAAAACTGCACGCGAAATGGACGAGAAGGGAATAAGCTTCTCCGACGAAGCAAAGGCAGACTTACATATCCTCGTTGCGGCGGTTGAAGAAATTCTTGACATTGCTATCCGTTCATTCGGTCAGGACGATGCGCAGCTTGCTGCACACGTCGAGCCGCTTGAGCAGGTTATCGACGGTCTCGGCAGTGATATCAAAGCACGTCATATCAAGCGCCTTAAGGAAGGCAACTGCACTATAGAGCTTGGATTTATTCTCTCAGACGTTCTCACGAACTGCGAAAGAGTTTCCGACCATTGCTCGAATATCGCGGTATGCATTATTCAGATCAGAAAGAACGAGCTTGACACTCACGGTTATCTCAACGAGATAAAGCATTCTGCCAGCGGTGAGTTTGTTGATGACTTCAATAAATACGCAGAAAAGTATGTTCTTTCAAAGGTATAAAAAGAGAGCGAATGCGGCAGAAATGATTCTGCCGCATCTTTTCTTTTTATCTGTTCAGGCTTGGGACCGTTGTGCTGTTATAAATGGTGATAAATTTAAGTGCATACAAGTCACAGACGATGTATCGCTCGAGGTTTGGCTGATACAGCGTGAGAAAATTTGTGCCGACCTTAGCGAGAATTCCGTCGCGCGTTTCAAGTATCTGCGTGCCGATTAAGAACTCGCAGCTCACATAATATCCGATTGAGGATTGCAGCTGTTCGCCGAGCATCAGCACCTGTGATTGCTGAGCGGAAGGTGTGCCACTGAGCTCATAAAAATCATTTTGAGGTCTCGGCTGTGTAAAGTTCATTCTCGGGTTTAATGAATCCATAAAAATCACTCCATATATAAATTAAGTATCTGAATACGCTTCCGTCGGGTTGTAAAAGCAATGTTCGCCCACTCTCACGGCAAAAACGCCCACTCCGCTCGGGAAATTTTCTCTGCATTCGGGCGAAAAGGGATTGAAAAACCACAGTGCCGTACCGAGCGGGGAAAGCCGGTTGCCTGCGATTGCCCAGTCGGCGATATCATAATGTATCTGCT
>JAFQGO010000181.1:0-4806 GCA_017398225.1 Oscillospiraceae bacterium
CTGTCCTTACCTATCCCGCTCGCAAGATCAAGATGTATAAACATCTTTTTCCCGACACTATGAGCAAGCCTTGCCTTGTCCGCAACATCCGAAATATCGGGTGCGAGGTCAAAAATCATATTGCAGCCGGAAGATACGGCTTTTTTAAAATCTTCACTGCTCCTCACAGCAGCTATAACGCTGTTTTTTTCTATACACTCCATAATACTCACCATTTTTTTCATACTCCTGTTCCGAACAAATATATGCGTTTTGTTCTCACTTATTCTGCGTTGCCACTATATTTGCACCGAACACATCTCTTATTATAACATCCCCAACACAAATCGGCAACCTCACAATGGTATTATTTATTATCTTCATACACTCTGCCATTTTTTCCTTTGGAATTGCCCGGTCAGTTTTTACCGGAAGCACACTTCCGCTAATACATCTTACCGTTGACGTAACTGTGCGCCGAGGATTTACAACTTCACTCTCGGCATACTTTGCCCCACGAGGACAGGTGTTTCCGGTTACAGACTGCACCTTTCCGTCTGTAATCTCCGCCCGAAGCTCGCACCCGAGAGGGCACACAATACAAGTAAGCTTTCTTTCCATCATTGTTCCTCCAAAATATACTTTGCCGCCGCTTTTCCGGCAGTTTCCGCCTCTTCAGAGACGTAGTCAACAAGACTGTGTACCCGAACAACGTTTCCGCACGCGAATATGCCGGAAACCGATGTTTCACGATTCTCATCCACCACAGGACCGTTTGTGATTGGGTCAAGCTCTATCCCCGCTTTTTTTGTAAGTTCATTTTCAGGAATCAACCCCACAGACAAAAGCAATGTGTCGCACGGCACAAACTCATACGTTCCGGAAATCGGCTTTCGGTTTTCATCAACGCGTGCAACCGTTACGCCTTCAACTCTCTCCCGGCCGTGAATTTCGACCACGGTATGCGACAGCCGAAGCGGAATATCAAAGTCATTAAGGCACTGCTCTATGTTCCGCGCAAGACCGCCGGAGAAAGGCATAAGCTCGCACACCATCTTTACTTTTGCACCCTCAAGAGTCATTCTTCGCGCCATGATAAGCCCGATGTCACCTGAGCCGAGAATAACTATCTCCTTTCCCGGAAGATAACCTTTCATATTGACATACTTCTGCGCGGTACCGGCACTGTAAATTCCCGCCGGACGACTGCCGGCGATATTCAGCGCGCCCCGCGGACGCTCGCGGCACCCCATCGCAAGAATAACAGCACGCGCCTCTATTTTAAAAATCCCATCCTCAGGATTTGTTGCAGTTATCACCTTTTCCGGTGTAATATCAAGCACGGTTGTACCGAGCTTCACGGGGATTCCAAGCTCACGCACGCGCGCCTCATATCTCCATGCATATTCAGGTCCCGTAAGCTCTTCTCCGAAACGGTGAAGCCCGAAACCATTATGTATACACTGTTGCAAAATCCCGCCGAGCGCGGTATCGCGCTCTATGATGAGAATATCCCGCACTCCGCTCTCATATGCCGCGATCGCGGCACTCATTCCCGCAGGTCCGCCGCCTATTATAACCATATCCGTCATATGTCCGCACCGCCTTTTGTCTTTGAAATGTTTATGCGTGAATTTCCGCCGGATTTCGTTACCTCTTCATACGGTATACCAAGCTCACGCGAGATAATCTCCACAATCTGCGGAGAGCAGAATCCACCCTGGCACCGCCCCATCTGTGCACGCGTTCTGCGCTTTACCCCGTCAAGGTCACGTGCACCCGGGTTTGTCCTTATCGCCGCTATAATTTCACCCTCGGTTATTTCCTCGCATCTGCAAATGATACGCCCATAACGTTTATCACGCTTTATCATCTCGTTTTTCTCTGCAATATTTGCATTGCGGAAAGCGTGCATTGGCGCTCTCTGTGGGTTGTAATCCGCCTTTGGTTTTAAATCGGCTCCAAGCCTCTCTAAAAGCGATACAACATACTCTGCAATCGCCGGAGATGCAGTAAGTCCCGGTGACTCAATCCCCGCAACATTTATAAAGCCCGGAACCGGCGTGTTTATTATAAAATCGCCCGTGCTTCCCACTGCGCGAAGACCGCAGAACGAGGTTATAGTTTTGTTAAACGGTATTCCGCAAACGTTTTCTCCCGCTTCTTTAATTATTTTCGCAAGGCCATCCGGAGATGTCGACTTGTCCTCTTTATCCGTCATATCCTCAGAAGTCGGACCGAGAAGCAGGTTTCCGTCAACAGTCGGCGTCACAAGAATCCCCTTGCCCATTTTTGACGGTGTGCGGAAAACGGTTGTTCTTACAAGGCTTCCGCATTCTTTATCGAGAAGTATATACTCACCGCGGCGCGGGTGTACGTCAAAAGAGTTATCCCCGACCATTTTAGCTATCTCATCGGAATATATCCCCGCCGCATTTATCACAAAACGGCTCTTCACCACTTCGTTTCCCGAGCATATTTCATAACCGCCCGGAATTTGCGATATACCCTCAACCTCAAAATCAAGCTTTAATTCCGCTCCGTTATCCATAGCGTTGCCAACAGCCGCGATGTTCAGCTCATACGGGCAGACGATTGCACCTGTCGGCGCATACAATGCACAGACAACATTCTTTGAGAGGTTTGGTTCTATCTCGAAAAGCGCCTCACCGTCAACAATACGAAGATCGCGAACTCCGTTTACCTCACCGCGGTGCAAAAGTTCATAAAGCATTTTTTTATCCTCTTCATTAAATCCGATAACAAGCGAGCCGTTTCTTTTATACTTCACACCAAGCTCCGCGGCGGTTTTCTCCATCATTTCCGAGCCTTTGACATTAAGCTTTGCCTTGAGGCTTCCTTCCTTTGCATCGAAGCCTGCGTGGACTATTGCGGAATTTGCACGGCTTGCACCCATTGCAACATCGTGCTCACGCTCCAATATGCAGACCTTTAAATCAAACGACGAAAGCCTTCTTGCTATCATTCCGCCGGCAACGCCCGCTCCGATTACGGCAACATCATACACTTATAATCATCCCTTCCTGAAAAACACAAAAAGACGTACCAAAACAAAGGCAGTACTTTTGTACAACCTTTGTTCTGATACGTCTCCTATTCTCTGTATCGGACTTATTATACTACTTTTTCATTCGAAAGTCAAATATTTTTTTACTTTACATATTCAAATTCCATAGAGTAGATTATGATGGTATCTCCCTCCTGTGCGCCGCGCTCTTCAAGCGCATCGTATACGCCGTATTTGCGGAGCAGGCGTTCGAAATAGATGCGGGATTCATAATCCTCAAAGTTGACAGAGCCCATAGCGCGCTTTATCCAGTTTGCTTCAACCGAATAAACATCGCCGTCAAGACGGAAGATTTCAAATTCGTGGCTTGTGGTATCTTCCTCGACACGTACAAAGTTCGGAGTGTACGTTTCAATCGGCGGAAGCTTTGAGAGCACCTCTGCAACCTTTTTCATAAGCTCGGAAACGCCGGTATTCGTTGCCGCAGAAATCTCGAAATAATCAAGACCGAGATTTTTAATATATGCACGGAACTTATCCGCCGCCTCACGGTCATATATCAAATCGCTCTTATTGGCCGCAACAATCTGCGGACGCTTTGCAAGCTCGGGGTTATACCTTGAAAGCTCATCATTAATCGCCTCGAAATCCGCAATCGGGTCTCTGCCCTCGCTGCCGGATACGTCCACCATATGAACAATAAGGCGGCAACGGTCAATATGACGCAGAAATCGGTGACCGAGCCCTGCACCCTCACTTGCACCTTCAATGATTCCGGGGATATCCGCCATAACGTAAGAGAAGCTTTCATCGACGCGTACAACACCGAGGTTCGGCGTAATGGTTGTGAAGTGGTAGTTCGCAATTTTCGGACGTGCCGCACTTACGACAGATAACAGCGTGGATTTACCCACATTCGGAAATCCCGCAAGTCCGACATCTGCAAGAAGCTTAAGCTCAAGCCGTACCTCCAGCTCTTCACCCTCAAGCCCCGGGCGCGCAAAACGCGGAGCCTGACGCGTTGGTGTCGCGAAATGTTGGTTTCCCCAGCCACCGCGACCGCCCTTGCATATGATAAACGGCTCATCATCAGACATATCCTTAACAAGAGCGCCGCTTGCAACATCATAAACGAGCGTTCCGCGCGGAACCTTTATCACAATATCCTTACCGCGCTTTCCTGAACAGCGCTTACCGCTTCCGTTTGCGCCGTTTTCTGCCTTATATTTTGTTTTGTAGCGAAACTCAACAAGCGTAGACATATTATCGTCGACTCTGAGAACTACGTTTCCGCCGTCACCGCCGTCACCGCCGTCCGGTCCGCCCGACGCTATATATTTTTCACGGTGGAACGCAACGGCACCGTCACCGCCGCGACCTGCAATAAATTTTGCGCTTGCAACATCAACAAACACTCAGCACACCTCCAGATTTAAGGTAATAAGTAATAGGTAACAGTGAATAAGTGAGGTGATTTTCGCAATGCGAAAATCATATTTAAATGGAAATTGCGCAGCAATTTCACATTACCTGTTACCTTTTCACTATTACTTATTACTTAAAAATTGCGGGCAGGTCAGATAAGACCTGCCCGAATGATTGTTGTTTTTTACTGAGCAACCGGATAGATGGAAACCTTCTTGTTATCTTTTCCGAGACGCTCGAAACGTACTACGCCGTCTGCTGTAGCAAACAATGTGTCATCAGAGCCACGCTTTACGTTTGTACCCGGGTGGATCTTTGTGCCGCGCTGACGAACAAGGATGTTGCCTGCGAGAACGAACTGACCGTCTGCTCTC
>JAFQGO010000182.1:0-2572 GCA_017398225.1 Oscillospiraceae bacterium
ATTCCTCCGATGCATCCCACTTATCAACCGATTCAAGCGCCGCAAGGAAGAGATCGGAATTGAAGCTTATGCCTATGCCTCCCGGACTTCCGTTATCAGCAAGGTTTATTCGGCGTATTCCGGCAACGATACCTCCCGTTTCCATCGGAAGCATCTTAATAAACTTAGGATGCGTGGCAAGGTTATATTCCTCGGGGACATTATCATAAAGCGCAAGGTTTTTTACGGTTGCGAGAATGTCTCTCGGCCAGCCGTCGTTGTAGCCGAAGGAGGATTCGTCTCCATAGCCGTCGCGGTCAACGGTGTTCATAAGCTCTGCAAAAACATCTCCGCCGCTGCAAACGCCGTTTTTAACTCCGCCCGATTGCATCGTAAACCGTATCATCTCGCTTGTGAGCGGCTCGGTGTCATAAACCACGGCAACCTTTGTAAGCGTGTTCTGCTTCATACCGAAGTTTCCGTTAATCTGCGCGGTCTTGACCGCCGAATATATCTCTTCAAGAATATTCTTTTCGATGTTCCGGCGAAGGGTTTCGCTTGTAACGCTCTTCTCTTCGTTTTCACCTCCAACAAGCTTTTCATCATAGCTGTATTTCTCAGCCTTCTCGGTGAGGAAGCTTATAACAGCCGGGTCATCGTACATCGGGAAGAACGCATCATATGCCGTTGCAAAATGGCTGGAAATGGTACCGGCATCCCATATCGCGCCGAGAATTTTTCCGGTATTACCGCCGGAGTTGTGATACCTGTCAAACGGGAAGCTCGGGTCAACAAATGCATCAATGCTGTAGTCCGGGAAGAAATCTGCAATTCTGTCAAGCAAAACTGCGCCCGCTCTTCCGTATTTCGGGTCACCCGTGTATACATACGCATCGCGCAGGCTTTTGATTGCATCCATAATGACATCTGTTCCGAGCTTCGGTGCTGACGGATGCCTCCAGATAGAGAGGTGGTTTGCAGCGGCAACATAGGTGTGAATCTCGGGAAGTCCGTTGGGATATTCTCTTCCGGTGTCATATCCAAAGCCGTCGTCAACGCCCCATTTTGTTCCGTCTATCGTATCTCCTGTCAGCGGGTCCTTGTTATAAAGCTCGCTTGAGGGATTGTAAAGCTCCGGATAAAGCGTGTTTTTGAGATAGTCAACCTCTCCGTTTGTCTCTATGCGTAGCTTTTCGTTTCTCTCGTGTGCAAGATTGACGTCATATTCGCCGTGTTCGTTTTTGCCAAGCTCATAAAGCTTTGCAAAGTCGTTACTCGGGAAAAGACGCTTACAGTCCGGACACTGAATCTTCCACGGACGGTTCAGTCCGTCTACCGCCCACGGATATGAGCCGTATTTCTGCAGGTTTGCTCCGCAGTAGCGACAGATGCGGATGTTGGGGTCTGAACCATAGCCGACATGATAGCTTCGCGGAATGCCCTGAGACGGGATCATTTCATAAAGC
This sequence comes from Oscillospiraceae bacterium, assembly GCA_017398225.1. Lineage (GTDB taxonomy): Bacteria > Bacillota > Clostridia > Oscillospirales > JAAYXM01 > SIG480. The sequence continues at coordinate 1,446 of JAFQGO010000182.1, forward strand.
GCATCTACGTGTGAAAGATATTTATCTGCAGCCCTTGTTGCCTCTTCCTTCGTATCCTTTGCCCATGAATATTTTTTAACATTCTCCTGTGCATTTTTCGTTCTGTCGGCGGTATAGTATGTGCTCTTCGTCTTTCCGTCACGAACGGAAACATTTAAAAAGCCCTCTTTTGTAACGCCGTCTATCGTAACTGCGGCACTTATCGTTGCCGTTCCCTTGCCGTTCGGCGTCATATATCCGTCTTCATCAACAGAAACAACGGTATCGTCTGAGCTTGAGAACACAACGGTGTCGTATTCGGTGAGCTGAATTTCCGCTCCGAGGTGGTTGAGCGCGGAGACCGCGATGCTGCCGCCTGCGGAATTTGGCTTCATTACCTGAGAATCAGAAGAAAGCATAACGCTTGAGAAGCCTTCGGGGGTAATTTCAAGCTCTGTTTGCGTGGTAAAGCTTTCCCCGTTATAGCTCACATCAGCTGAAAGCTTTATCTTTCCTGCCTTTACTGCCGTTATACTGTTGCCTGAAACAGTTGCCTCTCCTTCGCCGGAAACAGCAGCGGTGAAGTTCCTTTCCGCATTTGCAGCTCCGTCAAGGTCATTTCCGAATTTATATGTCATACCGCCGGCAAGGTCTTCCAGAACATCGAAGCCTATTGTTTCGCCCACTGCAAAAGAGCTCTTTTCCGGAACAATGCGTACTCCCGTTGCCGCTGGCTCTTCGCCGAGCCATTGTATCGAAAAGCTTATCGGGTAAAGATAGCCTTTTGTCTGTGCGCGGAGTGTAAGCGTCCGCGTTCCCTTTTCAAGATAAACGGGATTGAGCTTTATCGCGGAATTAAGGTCAAGAGCATCTCCGCCGGATTTAAAATTGCAGTAGCCTGAATATTCACCCTCAATATATAGCTTTGCATCCTGACCTGTTGCCACACGTCTTCCCTCAAGGATAGGCTGATACCAGCCGGAGTGGTCAACGGTAAAGTCAATTGCAAGGTCTGAATTTACAGTATTATCCGCAGCCGGTGCGCTGAACTGAATCGAAGTCGCAAGACAACGTATAGATTTGTAGTTTCCGCCGAGCGCTTCTTTAACGCGCGTCGGTGCAGTTTTGTCACGGTTGACACACCAGCC
>JAFQGO010000015.1:0-9728 GCA_017398225.1 Oscillospiraceae bacterium
ATTTAATTACTCGTTTTATTTTTGAGGTGCGATATTACGTTGAAGGAAATAAGAACTGCGGGCATCTGTACTCTCGGATGCCGTGTCAATCAATACGAAAGCGAAGTTTTTGCTGAATATCTTAAATCTCGTGGCGTCGAGATACTCGATTTTTCTAAGCCGTGTGATATGTACATAATAAATACCTGTAGCGTAACAGCCGAAAGTGACCGCAAATCACGTCAGATGCTCCGCCGTGCCGCACGCACCGGAGCTCCCGTTATAGTTACGGGCTGTCATTCTCAGCTTGAGCCCCAAACGATATCAGCTATTGAAGGCGTGTCATATATATGCGGAAATGCAGACAAGGCAAAGCTTGTAAAATATGCAGTTGATCAGATATTAAGCGGAAACATCCCCTCTGAGCCGATCATACTGAACAGGTCTCTTGATAACGCCGAATATGAGAATATCTCCATTGCAGGCTTCAAGAGAACGAGAGCGTATATAAAAATACAGGACGGATGCAACGGAAAATGCTCGTATTGCATAATACCCAAGGCAAGAGGTCTTTCAAGATCAAGAGAGCCAAGTGATATTATATCCGAGATAAAAAGGATAGCGTACACCGGATGTAACGAAATAGTTCTCACAGGCATAGAGACCTCCGATTATTCCTATGGGCTTGGAAAGCTTTTATCAGAGCTTGATAAGGTTGACTAAGCTTGATATTATCCAGAAGAGCGGGTCATGGTTCAATATGGGTGAGACACGTCTCGGTCAGGGACGTGACAACGCCAAGAAATTCCTTATTGACAATCCGGACGTTGCTGCAGATATTGAAGCTCAGGTTCGCGCAAACTACGATAAGCTTGCAGGAACAGCTCCTGCGCGTCCTGCTGTCGTTGCGGCAGGCAAAGGTGTAAAGGTAGATGCGGACGACTTTAAGGGTTAATGAAAATTGAAAGCATAAGACAAGGGCGGCGCGATAAAGAAAAGCTTGTTATTCGTACCGAATGCGGTTCGTATATCAGTGCGAGAATTGATGATGTGTACACTTTGCGCGTCGGTGATGAGATAAGCTGTGAGAAGGCGGCAGAGCTTGAGGCGGCTTACAGCGCCGAGGCGGTGAAAAAACGCGCGGCGAAAATCCTTTCTCACCACAGCATATCAAAAAATGAGCTTTCAAAGAAGCTTCGCGAAAAGGGCTTTTCGGATGAGGACTCGGAGAAAACGGCGGAGTGGTTTTCCGAGCGCGGAATGATAGACGATGCTGCGTTTGCCCGTCAGGTTGCGGAATATTATAAAAGGCGCGGATGCGGAGAGCTTCGGATTCGTCAGGAGTTGTTACGGCGCGGTATAGAGCGGGAGCTTATTGAGGAAACGCTTTCAGAGCTTGGCTCAAGTGAGGATGAGCTTTGTGCGCTTATAGAAAAGAAGCTTCGCGGCAAAGCACCTGATGCCGATGAAAAAAGAAAGCTTTATGCGTTTCTTTTGCGGCGCGGATTTAAATACGAAGAGATTCGCTCCGCGATGAATGAATTGAAGTTAGACACGGAGGACATTGAGTAATGGCAAAGATTGGTGTTGTTTCGCTCGGCTGTTCAAAAAATCAGGTCGATTGCGAGCATATGCTCAGCGTGCTGGACGAGCGCGGATATGAGCTTACGGTAGAGCTTAATGAGGTTGATGCAGTGCTTATCAACACCTGCGGTTTTATCGGCGATGCCCGTGATGAGGCATATGAATATATAAAAGAGGCGATTACGCTCAAAAACGAAGGAAGCATAAAGAAGATAGTTGTTTCCGGCTGTCTTTCGGAGCTTTTAAAAGACAAGCTGCATAATGAGTTTCCGGAGATTGATGCGCTTGTAGGATGCGGAAGCTTTCTTGAGATAGCAGATGTTTTTGACCGCGTGTTTGAAGGCGAGTATACCGAAGCGTTCGGTAAGGTAAGCGATGCACCGCTCGAATGCGGAAGAATAATCACAACACCGCCGTACACTGCGTTTATAAAAATTGCGGAGGGGTGCAGTAACTGTTGCAGCTACTGTGTTATACCGCGGCTTCGCGGTAAGCTCCGCAGCCGTGATATGGAGGAAATCGTTGCCGAGGCAGAAGCGCTTGCCGAGACCGGTGCACGTGAGCTTATCGTTGTTGCACAGGATACGGGAAGCTACGGCGTTGATCTGTGCGGTAAAAGTCAGCTTTCCGAGCTTCTTTCCCGTCTGTGCGCCATTGAAAAGGTTGATTGGGTTCGTGTTCATTACCTCTATGCCGATAAGATTGACGATGAGCTTATAGATGTTATCGCAAAAGAGGATAAGATAGTTAAGTACTTAGACATTCCTATCCAGCATATAAATAACAGAATACTTTCTGCAATGAACAGGCGCGACACCTCGGAGAGCATACGAACGCTTTTTGGAAAGCTTCGTGAAAGGATTCCGGGACTTGTTCTCCGCACAAGCCTTATTGTAGGTTTTCCGGGTGAAACTGCGGAGGAATTTGAAGAGCTCTGCGATTTTCTGAAGGAATATAAGATTGAGCGCGCCGGCACGTTTGCATATTCCCGCGAGGAAGGGACACGCGCGGCGGAGCTTCCCGATCAGGTTGACGAGGATGAAAAGCTTCGCCGATGCGAGCTTGTAGGGGCGTTGCAGGCACGGATTATGGATGAGTACAATGAAAAAATGATGGGTAAGACACTTCGTGTATTGGTTGAGGGCTTTGACCGCTACAGCGAATGTTATTTCGGAAGAAGCTTTGCCGACTCGCCGGATATTGACGGAAAGGTCTTTTTCCATGGCAAGAAAGGAATTGCCCCGGGTTCGTTTGTCGATGTTGTGATAGACGGCGAGCTTGACGGAGATCTTTTGGGCGAGGTGAAATAAGGAGGAAGAGTTATGACTACTGCGAATATTATATCAATCATAAGAATGTGTCTTATCCCGGTGTTTATTCTGTTTGCATTGCTCGATTTTCCGACAAGCTCGTATATAGCCGTTGCAATATTCATTGTTGCAAGCATGACTGACTGGGTGGACGGATACATTGCCAGAAAATACAATCAGGTAACAACCTTTGGTAAGTTTCTCGACCCGCTTGCGGATAAGCTGCTTGTCATTGCGGCGGCGCTTGTTCTTATCGAGCGCGGCGATATGGGCAGTGTTCCGGCATTCATCATTGTTGCGCGTGAGCTTATCGTCACCTCTTTGCGTATAGTTGCAATGGGTGAGGGAATAGTAATTGCGGCACAAAAATCCGGAAAGGCAAAGACATTTATTCAGATGGTCGGGACGGTTTTCCTGTTCACACCTTTGCGTCACATTGCCGTTTTCGGTATCAGCCTTGGAACGGTTGTTGTGTGGCTTATGGCAGCTATAACGGTTATATCGGGAATAGAGTATTTCAAAAGCTTTGGCGGAGTGCTCAATCCGACTGAAAATAATAAAGGCGAGGGAAAATAAATTATGAAGCTTTTTAATTCACTTACAAGAAAAAAAGAAGAATTTACGCCTATGGATCCGCAGAACGTAAAAATGTATTCCTGCGGACCTACGGTATACAATTACTTTCACATTGGAAACGCGCGCCCGTTTATCGTGTTTGACGTTTTGCGCCGCTATATGGAATATCGCGGTTACAACGTAAAGTTTGTTCAGAACTTTACCGACATTGACGATAAGGTTATAAACCGCGCGAACGAAGAAGGCGTTACTTATAAGGATATTGCAGATAAATACATCGAAGAATACTTTGTCGATGCAAAGGGTCTCGGTATTCATCCGGCGACCATCCATCCTAAGGCAACGGAAAACATTGATGCTATTATCGAGATTGTGTCAACGCTTATTGAAAAGGGCTATGCATATGAGTCTGAGGGTGACGTTTATTTCCGTGCACTCAAATTCAAGGACTACGGCAAGCTTTCAAAGCAGCCGCTTGAGGATCTTGTTGCCGGTGCGAGAATAGGCGTGGGAGAGAAAAAAGAGGATGCGTGTGACTTTGCGCTGTGGAAGGCGGCAAAGCCCGGCGAGCCGTCGTGGACATCTCCGTGGGGTGAAGGGCGCCCCGGCTGGCACATAGAGTGCAGTGCTATGGCAAACCGTTATCTTGGAAAGACGATTGATATTCACAGCGGCGGTGTTGACCTTACTTTCCCGCATCACGAGAACGAAATTGCGCAGTCGGAAGCGGCAAACGGATGTCAGTTTGCAAACTTCTGGCTCCATAATGCATTTCTTAATATTGATAATAAAAAAATGTCGAAATCTCTCGGTAATTTCTTCACTGTGCGCGATGCGGCAGAGGCTTACGGATATGAGGCAATCCGATTCTTTATGCTTTCCGCGCACTATCGCAGTCCGATAAATTACTCGCAGGAGTCGCTTATGCAGGCGAAGGCCGCGCTTGAAAGACTTCACAATGCAGTCAATAATATGGAATTTCTCAGCAAAAACGGAAGCGGAGAGGAGCTTTCGGATGCTCAGAAGGAAATTCTCTCGGGATTTGACAAGCACAGAGAGAAGTTTATCGCCGCAATGGATGACGATATCAACACGGCGGATGCAATCGCCGCGATTTTTGAGCTTGTTCGCGATGTGAACAGCACCGTTGCAGATAACGGAAGCTCTGCTTTTGCGGCAGAGTGTCTCGCGCGCGTGCGTGAGCTTTGTGATGTTCTCGGACTTGTAGAAAAGAAAGACGAAGCCTCTCTTGATGCTGAAATTGAGGCACTTATAGAAGCACGTCAGGCGGCACGCAAGGAGCGCAACTTTGCGGAAGCGGACAGAATCCGCGACGAGCTTGCCGCACAGGGAATTATTCTTGAGGACACTCCGCAGGGTGTAAAATGGCACAGAGCGTAAGCTAAGAAACTTAGCTTTCATTGGCTCAGAAAATTCACCGGAGGGAAAGCATATGAAGATAATGGTTATTGACGGGAACAGTATAGTGAACCGTGCGTATTACGGAGTGCGTCCGCTGACGAATGCGGAGGGGCTCAATACAAATGCGATTTACGGCTTTCTCTCAATCTATATGAAAATACTTGATGAGGTTAATCCCGACGGTGTTTGCGTTGCATTCGACTTAAGAAAGCCGACCTTCCGTCATATTAAATATGACGGTTACAAGGCAACCAGAAAAGGAATGCCCGACGAGCTTGCAGAGCAGATGCAGCCGCTCAAAGATGTGCTTGATGCGATGAATATTATGCGCATTGAGTGCGAGGGATATGAAGCGGACGATATTATCGGTACGGTCAGCCGTATCTGCCGTGATGGCGGGGATGAGTGCGTTATCGTTACAGGAGACCGTGACAGCTTCCAGCTTATTGAAAACGAGGGGACAGAGGTGCTTCTTGTTTCGTCGAGGATGGGAAAGACGGAAACAACGCTGTATAACGGTGCGACGCTCCTTATGAAATACGGACTTCCGCCTGAGCTGATGCGTGATCTTAAAGGCCTTCAGGGGGACAGCTCCGATAATATCCCCGGCGTTGCGGGAATAGGTGAGAAAACCGCGACAGAGCTTGTTTCTCGTTTCGGAGACATAGATTCAATCTATGAAAACATAGACTCGCCGGATATACGCGATTCTGTCCGCAAAAAGCTTGTTGCAGGACGTGACGCGGCATATCTTTCAAAGTGGCTCGGCACGATTGTTCAGGATGCGCCGATTGAGTTTTCAAAAGAGGCTTGCGCTCGCCGTGAGGTCGACAACGATAAGCTTTATCCGCTGTTCACAAGGCTTGAATTCAAGAGCTTTATAACCAGACTCGGGCTTACTCCGCCGGATGTACAGGGAGCGTCACGTCCGGAAACAATGCCGGAGCTTGAAAAAATAACAGTAAGCACAGTTGAGGAAGCTGCGCGGGCAAAGGAGTATATAAGAGGGAAGAAATGTACCGTTGTGCTTGCCGATGCACTTATGGGTATTGCTGTATCTTGCGGTGAGCGCATATATGCTCTCTCTTCTTGCGATAATGACGAGTCTGCATTTGCGGATTTTGTGCGCTTTGTTTTCTCGGCAGAGGTTGAAAAGACGGTTCATGATAAGAAACATATTTCTACTGTTCTTCACCGCGAGAAAATTGTGTGCGAGAACGTAACCTTTGATACCTCGCTTTGCGCGTACGTTCTTGATGCTACGCGAAAAAGATATGACTTAACATCAGTTTCACATATGTTCGGCTGTGACCTTGATGTCTCTTGTGATCGTCTTTGCGACGGAGCGTGTTTTTCACCGCTGACCGGAAGCGAGGACGGGATATCTGCACTTTTTGTGTGCGCCGAGGCACTCGTGTATATAGAGAAGGAAATGCGGGGGAGACTTCGCAACGAAGGCTGTGAAAGCTTGTATTTTGATATCGAGCTTCCGTTTACGGATGTCCTTCTTGATATGGAGCGCGAGGGAATACGTGTTGATGGAAAAGAGCTTTCAAATTTCGGCGATAAGCTTTCTGAGCAGATAAGTCTTCTTGAAAAGGCGATATATGAATGTTCCGGCGGAGAGTTCAATATTCTTTCGCCAAAACAGCTTGGTGAAGTGCTTTTTGAAAAGCTTGGCATTCCGCCCGTCAAAAAGACGAAAACAGGTTATTCTACCGATGCAGAAGTGCTTGAGAAGCTTCGTAACAAGCACGATATAATTCCGCTTATTCTTGAATACAGAAAATATGCAAAGCTGAAATCTACCTATGCCGACGGACTTCTGCGCTTTATTTCCGAACGCGACGGAAGGATAAGGACAACCTTTCAGCAGACCGTTACGGCAACAGGCAGATTAAGCTCCACAGACCCGAATTTGCAGAATATCCCGATACGTTCAGAGCTCGGCGGCGAGGTCAGACGTATGTTTGTTCCGACGGATGAGAACCACTGCTTTATAGATGCCGACTATTCTCAGATTGAGCTTCGTGTTCTTGCACATATAACGGGTGATGCAGAAATGTGCCGCGCCTTCCGTGAGGGTGAGGACATCCACACGCAGACCGCCTCACAGGTGTTCGGAGTGGCAGTGGATGAAGTTACGCCTGAAATGCGCCGTGTTTCAAAGGCGGTTAATTTCGGTATTGTGTACGGTATATCGGAGTTTTCGCTTGCTGAGGATATCGGTGTGACGCGCACTGAGGCAAAACGGTATATTGAGGCATATCTTGACCATTATTCCGGTGTCCGTGAATATATGAAGAATATCGTTGAAGCTGCCCGCCGCGACGGATATGTCACGACGATGTTCGGACGGCGCAGGTATATTCCGGAGATAAAGTCTAAGAACTTCAATCTCCGCTCGTTTGGAGAGCGCGTTGCGCTTAACGCACCCATTCAGGGTACGGCGGCAGATATTATAAAAATCGCAATGCTTCGCACTCATCGAAGACTTTCGGAGAGCGGGATTTCGGCAAAGCTTCTCCTGCAGGTTCACGACGAGCTTATTGTAGAGGCAGCGCGTGGAGATGCCGAGAACGCCGCTAAGATACTGACAGAAGAAATGGAAAACGCCTGTGCGCTTTCTGTTCCGCTTGTTGCAGAGGCGGGTGTAGGAGACACTTGGTATGATGCAAAGAAATAATATAACGGTGCGCAGTGCAGAGATTTCCGATATTCCGCACATTGCCGAACTTGAACGAGAGTGTTTTTCTGCTCCGTGGAGTGAGAATGCCATTCGGGAAACAATGGAGAGAGAAAACGCGGTTTTTCTCGTGGCGGAATACGACGGTGAAATTTGCGGATATGTAGGTTTATATTATGCTGCAAATGAGGGATATATAACAAATGTTGCAGTATCAGGGAAGCTGCGACGACGCGGGATCGGACGGGCACTTGTTTGTGCTCTGATGGAAAAGGCAAGAAAAATGGCGTTTTCATTTTTAACGCTCGAGGTGCGCGTCGGAAACACGGCGGCTATTGCTCTTTATGAGTCGCTCGGCTTTGAAAATCTTGGGCGACGCCCGCGGTTTTATTCAAATCCTACCGAGGATGCATATATAATGACGTGGAATATAACATAAAAGAAGGAAGGTTAAAATCCTGTGAAAATACTCGCGATAGAAAGCTCATGCGATGAAACCGCTGCCGCAATAGTGGAGGACGGACGGCGTGTGCTTTCAAATGTAATATACTCTCAGGCGGATATGCACGCACTTTACGGAGGGGTTGTTCCGGAAATTGCGTCAAGAAAGCACATAGAGTGCATCACGGCGCTTACGGAAAAGGCTTTTTCAGATGCCGGAATCGAAAAAAATGATATTGATGCCGTGGCAGTAACGTACGCGCCGGGGCTTATCGGGGCTTTGCTTGTCGGTGTCGGCTTTGCAAAGTCGCTTGCTTTTTCGCTTGATAAGCCGCTTATTCCGGTGCATCATATCCGCGGTCACATTGCCGCGAATTACATAGCATTTCCGGAGCTTACACCGCCGTTTCTTTGCCTTGTGGCATCGGGGGGACACACGCTTTTGGTTGATGTGAAGGATTATACAAGCTTTGAAATTTTAGGTTCAACGCGTGATGATGCGGCGGGTGAAGCTTTTGATAAGTGCGCTCGCGTGCTCGGTATAGGATATCCGGGAGGCGCGAAAATTGACGCGCTTGCAAAGCAAGGGGATAAGAATAAATACAAGCTTCCGCGCGCGAAAATTGACGGTGCAGAGTTTGATATGTCCTTTTCCGGACTCAAAACCGCAGTTATAAATCTTGCTCATCGTGCCGAGCAGCTTGGTGAGGAGATAGACAAACCCTCTCTTGCTGCCTCTTTCTGTGAAGCTGTGTGCGATGCGATTGTTCCGAGGTGCATGGCTGCGGCGAAGCTTAATGGGAGAGATAAAATCGCAATTGCAGGTGGAGTTGCTGCCAATTCATTCCTGCGTGCAAGACTCGAAAAAGAGGCAAAAAGTTCAAAAATCGAGCTTTTTTTTCCTCCCGTTTCTCTTTGCGGTGACAATGCCGCAATGATAGGTGCGCAAGCATATTTCGAGTTTTTGCGCAAAAACACGGCAGGAAGCGACCTGAATGCGCGTGCGACGCTGCCAATTGATTTTTAAAGACATAATTTTACAGAATTATGTAAACTGATTTGCTGTTTTTCAGATATGTGAAAACTGCGTTTCAGAAGTTGATAAAAAATGGTAAAAAAAGAGCAATGCCTTGATATCAGCTGAGTTGCAGGCTGTGGAAAAACCTGTGGAAAATGTGGATAACTATTTGTAGAACAATTTACCGAAACGATTTACGTAAACCGAAACGCGCGGTTTTAACCCTTTTCGACGGCAATTTCAATTATTGATTTAAGTGGCGGAAAAGCACTGATTTTGCCAAAAATCGGAACGTATTTCAAAAAAACAACTGTGAAAGATTTCACAATATTGTTTTTTTGACGGTGGAAAAAAAGCCTGTTTTTTTAAGGTATACAAATTGTAATAAAGTTATGAAAAATTGAAATTTGGCAATTTGACGAAATTGCGTGAGAAGTATAAAAAAAACGGCGTAAAAGTTGACAAAGCGACAAAAAAAGTTTAAAATTAGTAGTATGAGATAAAATGCGGAGAATGTTTTGAATTTTAAGCTTCTTTCGCGTCGTTTATAGAGAAGGAGAAATGTCACAATGGAAAACACAATGAAGCAGTTTGAAAAGATCATTGCACTTCAGCTTAAGCGTATTGAGGCAATGAAGAAGGAAAACGAGTTTATAGATTATGCCGCGCTCCCGAAGATTATTATCGGTGTTTGCGGCGGTGACGGTATCGG